>JAYVUJ010000001.1:0-13140 GCA_043788035.1 Ferruginibacter sp.
GCTTTTGATGCCATGCGCTTTTTCCGATGGAGAAATTATAACGATTACGGTACCGGTATGGCAGGCGACCTTTTCGTACATCTATTTTCGAGCCTGCATTTTATAACTGGTTCACTGGGGCCAAATAAAATTTATGCTGCAGGTGGCTTACGCTACTGGAAAGATGGGCGTGAAGTACCCGATGTTTTACTAGGCACTTTCGATTATCCGCAAAGCACCGCCCACGCTCCTTTTAACCTTTCACTGCGTTGCAATTTTGTAGATGGTACCAGCGGCACCACTTACTTAAAACTGGTAGGCAGCGAAGGCTCGATGGATGTAACCTGGGACAGTGTTACATTAAAGCGTAATAAAGAAATTGCCTCCGATGATCCATTTTTTATCGAACAGATGAAAAGGGCTGGCACACCGGTATCTGAGCGTAAAAGGATATTGGCTCCGGAAGAATATACTTTTGCCGCAGAGAAAGATTATCTCGGTGGGCCTTACGATCACTTTGCCAACTTTTTTACAGCCATAAAAACTGGAAACAAAATAGTAGAAGATGCAACATTTGCTTACCGTGCAGCCGCGCCGGCATTATTATGCAACGATAGCTACAACCAGGATATGGCCATGTTATGGAACCCCGAAACAATGCAATTAATTAAAAAATAAATCAATCTAGCATGAAAAAATACCTCCTAAAAACAGGCGCCATCTTATGGATCATTATCTGTGTTTCTTTTATGGTAAAAAGCAATCAAGTAGCCCCTAACAACAAAAAATGGATAAGCCTTTTTGATGGCAAAAGCCTGGCTGGCTGGCATGGTTATAATAAAACCGGCACCGTAACAAACTGGGATATTGAAAATGGCGCACTGGTTTGCCTGGGTGCCGCTGCAGATGCGCATGGTGGCGACATTGCAAGCGATGCTACTTACGAAAACTTTGAATTAAAATGGGAGTGGAAAATAGATAAAGGCGGCAACAGCGGCGTAATGTACCACGTAGTAGAAGGAGAAAAATACCATGCCCCTTACGAAACCGGCCCTGAATACCAGATGATAGATGATATTGACTTTCCTGAAAAGCTGGAAGAATGGCAGAAAACAGGCGCCGATTACGCTATGAACCTAACAAACGATAAAAAGAAACTAAAGCCAGTAGGCGAATGGAATACCAGCAAGATAGTTTTTAATAAAGGTCACGTGGAGCATTGGTTAAATGGAGAAAAAATAGTTGAATTTACAGCCTGGGATGCCAAATGGCAAAAAGAAAAAGCTGAAGGAAAATGGAAAGATTACCCTGATTATGGCAACGCTAAAAAAGGGTTGATTGCATTGCAGGACCATGGGCATAAAGCTTATTTTAAAAATATTATGATAAGAGTTTTATAATACGGTAAATGCAATATTAATTGGTTTAAAATCATGCCTACTAATTATATGGAAAGGTAAGATCCTCCCATATAATTAGTATGTTGTTAGTGTCTCAACCAGGGTTTTCAGCAGCAACAATATCAATAAAACAATTAGCCTAAAAAACTTTTTAAAAGATAAGTTGGCTTTACCAAAGTATAAATTTAATTTTGCAGTCTATAATCTTCAATAGACAATCATCCTGTAACAAAACCTGTAAGATTTTTTTGCATAAGCCGGGTTCCATTTATTGTTTGTACAATAAAGATCAGCCACATAAATAGCTTATTTTATTAGCAACTTAAAAATAACAGATTGGTACAAACATATATATACTCAGCCATCACCTTACTTATAGGTTTTGGTATTGCATGGCTAATACGCACGCTAGCAGTGGCTAAAATTAAAAAAGTACTTAAAAGCACCCAAGGTTACCTGGAAAGCGAAATACTTAAAAAAGAAACGCTTCAAAAAGAAAACATACAGCTATACGAGTTAAAGCAAGTAACTGAACATGATTGCTTAAAGAAGTTGCAACAGTCGAAAGAGTTGATTAACAGGCTGGACGCGGATATACTATTATTGCAAAAAAGCAACGAAGAAACAGAAGCTTTATTAGAAGCCGGGCAGCCAGCCTTACACTTGCTTAAATTACAGTTGATTGAAGCCCACAACATTATTGCCAGGTACAAAGCGCAACAGCATCCTGCAGCAAACAGGGCATAATATTTACTGATATTGGTGTACACAAAATAATTTATACAAAACATGCGAAACTTGTGGTTGCACATGTTTTATATTTTTTAAAGGCTACTACACAAATGCGTGTGCTAACGAATACATGGTGGCTAACAAAACCACACATTTCCAACAGTATGTTTTTTTCATTGTAATACATTTAATACTAAAATTAAAAAATAATCCCCGACAGTTTTGTTAAACTATATCTTTTCAATCTACTGTTGGCAGCTGTTAAACTGATTGATTTATTTTGTATTTTAAGTTATCTATCAATGCCGTTAAGGTAAGGATTTAAGTGTTTGTCGTTGCCTCACCCTAAAACTCCTAAAAGGAGGGATAAGGCTTTACTTTCACGGTATTGAATTATTTATTTAAAAAAAAGTTTGCTGTATGCTACCAAATCTCAATCAAAAAATTATTACGCTGTTGGCAATTTATATTTTGTTTTGCAGTAGCAGCCATGCGCAAAAAAGCAACCCATCTTTTAAAGCAATTGCTTTTTTTACCGGCATTAACGACCAGGCACATGTTAGCTTTGTGCATGAAGCAAATAAATGGTTCCCAACAATGGGTGCCAAAAATAATTTCAGTTACGATACTACGTCCAACTGGAATAATATGAACGATACTTTTCTTATAAAATACCAGGTGGTATTATTTTTAGATACCCGGCCCGATAAGCCATCACAAAGGGCTGCCTTTGAAAAATACATGGAGCATGGAGGTGGCTGGATGGGCTTTCACTTTGCGGCATTCGCTTTAACGCCATCCGATTTTCCGATGGATTGGGATTGGTACCATAATAATTTTTTAGGCGCTGGTGCTTACCTAAGCAATACCTGGCGCCCTACTTCTGCCATTTTAAGGGTTGAAGATACTACCCATCCAGCAACGAAAAACCTGCCAGCAATATTCAAGTCTGCCCCCAACGAATGGTACCGCTGGAGCAATGACCTGCGCAATAACCCAAACATAAAAATCTTGCTTTCTATCGATAGTGCCAGCTTTCCGCTCGGTACAGGGCCTAAGCTGCATGAAATTTGGCATAACGGCTACTACCCTGTTGTGTGGACGAATAAAAAGTATACAATGATCTACTTCAACATGGGGCACAACGATATTGATTACGAGCATCAGTCTACCAAAGAACTGTCTTTTACTTTTGGCAATGCCCTGCAGGATAAAATGATATTGGATGGATTATTATGGCTTGGCAGGCAAAAATAAACTCGCCGCATGCATTTAAATATGGGCGTAGCACTTAAGCTGCGCAAGCGGTGCCGGGCTATACACTTCAATCTTTTCTGCGGCGGCCGACAAAAAAAAGGATTTTCGTTGCTATCTCTTACACATCGGGCAGTGCAGTAATATTTACTGGCAAAGCAAAAAATCCAAAGGGCATGGAATTTGTACTTATACATTAAAATAATTAAAAAATCATGAAGATTAAATACATCTTAAGTACAGCAATTGTGTTGATTACCAGCATTTCATTATCAGCACAATTAGTTTCAAAAGATTCTATAAACAGCCTGAAGCAGCAAAAACAAGCGCTTAAGATTGGCAAAGAGTTGAATGACAAGAAATTAAAGTTAGCAGCCCTGCAAAACAGTGTGGAAAAGAAGACACAAGAACAGCAAAATGCTGCCCAGCAAGCACAAAATGCCGCATCTGATAATAGTACTGCAGCAAGTAATTTAAATAGTGACGTACAAGATGAAAAGTTGGCAAAAAAAGCCAGTAAAAAAGCTAATGATGCAAAAAATAGCGCCAACAAAGCAAGGAAAGCAAGTAAAGACCTTGAGAAATTAAATAATAATATTGAAAAACTACAAAAGCAAATTGCCGAAGATGAGTCTAAGCTGGCGGCAATGCCTTCAATGGTTGCGCCTCCAATAACTATTACGCAATAATAAAATGCAATCCTGTACATTAAAAAGGGCAACTATTAATGTTGCCCTTTTTTATTTCGTTTAAACTCTTATCAACCCACTGGTTCTTTTGGTGCATCTGCCCACACGGTTGTTTGTTCCCAGGTATCGATATCTTTTATAAGCTGTCCTATTTTCGTCCTCGCTCCTTTTAAAGCCCCTACGCCCAACAATAGCCGAAGCGGAAAATTTTCTGCTTCTACGGCTTTTACAATCGCTTGTGCCGCCCTTTTTGGGTCGCCTGGCTGGTTGCCACTATACCCACGGATATCTTCCTTATTTTTGCCCGCAGTCTTTGCATAATCTTCAATTACAATTGGGCTGTTATTGGCAGAGCGGCCCGCCCAGTCTGTACGAAAACCGCTTGGAGCTACAATAGTTACCCTAATACCCAATGGCGCTACTTCTTTAGACAAGGATTCCGACAACCCATCCACAGCAAACTTGGTAGCATTATAAAAACCAACTCCCGGAAAACCAACCAGTCCTCCAATTGAAGCGATGTTTACAATGTGCCCACTCTTTTGCGACCTCATAACAGGCAAAACTTGCTGGATCATTTTTGCCAAGCCAAACACATTTATTTCAAACATATTCCTAACAGCAGCATCTTCGCTTTCTTCAATAGCACCAAAATAGCCAATGCCCGCATTATTTACCAGCACATCTATACGGCCAAATTTTTCCATCGTGGCTTTAATGGCCTCTTTAATTTGTTCAGGCTTTGTTACATCTAATTTTATTGCTAATGCATTATCCTCTTTGCCTTCAATAATATCTTTTATGTCATCCGTGTTGCGGGCGGCTACAGCAGCCTGGTAGCCTTGTGCCAATACAAAAGTTGCCAGTTCGCGCCCAAAGCCTGTTGAACATCCTGTTATTAACCATACCTTTTTCATAAATATTATTTTAGCGTTAAGGTTCTAACACACCAAAGGCATTTATTGTTGAACACTACCATCAAATTAATGGAAAATACTGTTTTCTTTTATGGGCGTGCAATGCTCAGATAGTATTTCTATTTTATTCAAATCTTTTATAATGGTAAGGCTGCACCGCTGGTCTTCATCAAAGGGCCGCCCATGGTAAACGCCCTTGCCTTGCCAGCGGGTGCTTACTATAGCTGTATTGCCATAGAGCTGTACAAAGTAAGCAGAGCGGCTAACGTTTTCTAAAGTATAACTTGAAGACCCTGCAGTTGCCACTACGCTATCCCGGCTAAAAGTGCCGCCAGACTGTGTAAAATAAATGTATGCCGGTGCCAATACAGAATCAACTGTTTGTAGATTTTTATTTTGCCAGCCATTATCAAATTTTCGGATAACCGCAATTACCTCTTCCCTTGTAAGTGCTGATGGCATTGGTTTACACGAAGTAAATGCAAGCAGCAACAAAAATATAGCAATAAAATTTTTCATACCTAAAGTTACTGAAAATCTATCTGCTTGAAAGGTACTGTCTAATACATGTAGTAAATTAAAAATAATAATTTAAATTTTATCTTCTTCCTGTAAATCATTTTCTTTTTTTAAAACTGATATAGAACAAACTTTACTTTTATCTTACAACCTAATTTTGAATAATGAAAGTAGTAGCACTAGTAAAAAAAGGGGCCGCATCAACCGCCTTTAAAATGCAAGAAGTACCTAACCCTATTGCAAAGCCCGGTGAAGTATTAATAAAAGTAGCTGCTTTCGGGCTAAACTTTGCTGATGTAATGGCACGCAAGGGCTTGTACAAAGAAGCACCGCCCCTGCCCTGCATATTAGGGTATGATGTAGCGGGCATTATTGATGCGGTAGGAGAAGGCGAACTCAATTTAAAATTAGGCGACCGGGTAACAGCCATGACAAGGTTTGGCGGTTATGCCGAATATGCCGTAGCAAATGCGCAGGCTGTGGCCGTTATCCCTGATAGCTTGCCCTTGACAACTGCTACAGCGCTGGCCACTCAATATTGTACCGCTGTGTATGCAGCATCAGAATTGGTTAATTTATACCCGGGCGATAAAGTGTTAGTACAAGCTGGTGCCGGTGGCGTTGGGCTTGCCCTAATTCAATTTGCGAAATACAAACAATGCGAAATTTTCGCCACCGCAGGCAGCCAATCTAAAGTTGACTATTTAACGCAGCAAGGGGTGCAGCATGCTATTAATTATAATACTGTAAATTTTGCAAGGATCATAAAAAATGATACACAACAAAAAGGCATAGATGTAATTTTTGATGCCGTTGGTGGCAAGGGCTTCAGGCAAGGCATGGGCTTGCTTGCGGCAGGCGGGCGCATGGTTTGCTACGGCGCGGCCCAACTTACTGATAAAAATATATTCGGTAAAATAAAGACTGTCCTGGCGTTCGGCTTTTATCATCCGGCACAGTTGATGATGCCATCCAAATCTATCATGGGCATTAATTTACTTAGCATCGGCGACCATCAGCCCAAGGTTATAGAACGTTGCCTGGCAAAGGTTATCACGTTATATAAAGAAGGCGTTTTTGTGCCCGCTGTCAGTAAAGTATTTGCCGCTACAGATATTGCGGCTGCACATGATTATCTTGAAAAAAGAAAAAATATTGGTAAGGTAGTTATAGAATGGTAGTTGTTGCCAAAGGCTTTTACAGCACCCGTTATTTATTTAATGGTACCAATAGCTTATGGAACCTTTCAACCTCTGCTGTTTCTGTTACGGATAGTGGCTCGTTATTATTGTATTTTGTTTGCAGGAACAGCACCATCTTATGCTGCGGGTAGCGGGCCAATATTTCTTCTATCAACTGGCTTATTTTTTTATCTTTAACGGGTGCCAAAACTGCTACCGGTTCAGGTGACTTAAACCTGGTTGGCTTTTTTAAAATGATTGCTTCCATGGTGGCTAGTTTGCCTGGGGGCATGCCTTGTACTTTAGCTGCTTTCGCATGCAGGTCCTGCAATTGTTTTTTGCTTAACCCGCCTCTTTCCTGGTATTGGTGTAACAAGCTTTTTATAAAGTTTGATGCAGGATAGGCTGCTGCAGTCATATGTAGCACATCCATTATTACATCAACGTTTGGATTTTTTCTTATCATAATTTTTTAATGCCCCAAAGTAAGAAAAAATTACATTGTTATCCCCAAGATAATTGTCAACATAAAAAATGGAGTACTTGTAGGGTAAGTCTGCAAGTACTCCATTAAGCCTTTGGGTTCCCCTTATTTCTTTACTAATTTCCAGGGAGAATGCTTAGCCAATTTAACTGAAAAATACACAAGCACTGCTAAAGAGATAACAAGCGTAATGTTCAGCATGATGGATGCATTTGAAAACAAATTTGTCATTTGTATAAATTTTGGTTTCAGAATGGGTAAATAACAGATAATTAAAAAAAATATTGTGCCCGTATGATATTATTTTCTTTTTTTGAGGATAAGTTATCTTATTCATACCCAATTATATATATAGATTTTACAACTTTTTGGTAACCATAATAAAACAGGTAATTAATAACCAAAAAAGATAACCCGTATAAGTTTTGTACATTTACAAAAAAATAACCTGATGAAAATATTTGTTGCAGGACTCCCTTATGATTTATATGATGATGAATTGATGGAGATATTTGAAAAGTTTGGTACTATTATTACAGCCAAGGTTGCTATGGATAAAGAAACCGGTAAAAGCAAAGGCTTTGGCTTTGTAGACATGCAAAACGATGTTGAGGCATTGGATGCCATTGAAAGTTTAAACGACATTTCCTTAGGCAAAAAGCCTTTGGTGGTTAAAAAGGCTGAAGAAGGGAACTCAAGGCCTCCCGGTACTGGAAGCTCTTACCGTGGCGGTAATAGTAACGGTGGAAATAGTAGCGGCGGCGGCAATAGCAGTGGTGGAAATAATAGCGGTGGCTTTAACAGAGACCGCAACCGTTATTAATATACTTTCTAATTAATTTAACCGGCATATTTCGGCTAATAATATATTTAAAATGTTGCCTTATTTTTATATTAAGGCAACATTTGAGTGTTAAGCTAATTTCAATAAAAGGACTAACAAAAGTATTCGGTGATTGTATGGCTCTATGTCGCTTTTTGCTTTTCATCTTCATCATCTTCTTTAATGCCTGTTTTTGGTACAGGTAATTTCCCTCTTTTATAAATAATTAACCCATTCAAAAAGTTGCGCAATACCTGGTCGCCAGCTTCTACATACCCAGCATGGTCTTCGCTCCTGAAAAGGTCGCCTAATGCACCTTTTGTCATTTCAAAATTTACAAGCCCAAGTATTTCAATAATATCATCATTTCGTAAGGAAAGCGCTACACGTAGCTTTTTAAGTATGTCGTTATTAGTTATCATAAAAGAAGCAATTTTATTTAAATAAAAGATGGTAATATAATGCCGTTAAGTTAAGTGTTTAAATGTTTGTCTTTACTTAACGTAATCTTCCACAAAGGAGAGGAAAGGCCTTAACTTTTTGTCGTTAAGTGCTAATATAGTACTATTGAGCGTTTTATTTACAATCAATTATAATAGGCACTCCCCATTTAAATAGCACTACATATTATGCACTAGGGTTTCTAAAAAACTTAAGCACAAGATTGCTGCCTCCTGATTACAAAAAGTGAGTTCCTTACTGTGTGAATTATAAGAATTATTGAAATTATCTTACTTAAAGAACAAATTTTTTTGAAGGCATAGAGGCTATAGTTGAGTAGCCCAAAAATTTGTATTTAAACCTCTGCCGCTCATAAAACCAAACGTAAAAACCTCTTTGCCGTGGCGGGCTCTCCTCCTGCTTACAACTCCTTTATAAAATTTTAATAGTTGCCATCCCTCTTATTTGCTTTTGCAACGCACAATGATGGCATCAGCATTCCTTTCAAACGGCTTAGCAGGCAAATATTTATCCATCAACATATAAAAATCATAATTGTGGTTATTTCTCGCGGCACACTTGGCAGAAAAAAATGATAATTATCTAACGATATTTGATTAAGGACGTTCATTTTATCTTATGTTGCCGTTACATATTGCTGCATATAATTGAAAGCCTCGGTTAGTTTGCCATTTTTAATTATAGTGGCTTTACTGATGGTTTCGCTGCCGCCTTTCCTAATATCATCCAGTACAAATTTTATTAGCTGCTCACCAAAATAACGGCTGGCATCCCTTGGCAGTTCGTTGGGCAGGTTGCCTACTGCCATTACATCTACAGTGTTTGGCAGATAAGGCATGGTGCGTTTAAAAGTGATTCTATCTACTCCATAAATAGGGTCGTCGATAGAACAGTCGCCTATGTTGCAGGGCACGGAACCATGCACGTCATCTGTAATATCTGCAATGGTTGCGATGTTGAAATTTTCTTTCGCCATGTCGGCTAGCTCAAATAAACGCGGTACATCCTTGTTCCAATAAACACCATTTAAAAGTATGTCTGTTTCGCTGGCAAACGCTATAAATCTACACGAATAATTTTGCGGGTTTTCATGAAAATCATCGCGGCTATATTTGCCGGTTTGTTTGTGCGCGTATAAGTTGGCACCCTTTAGGTGCACATACACGGGATAGGTAAACTTTTTTTGCAGGTATTCTTCCGGCTCTACTTCGTTAATGCCCAGCAGGTTCATAATTTCCAGCACGCCATGTGCCACACGCCCGCTACCCGTTACCGCAATTTTTATGATGGGCACTTTTAACCCAAAATAGGTGTGTATTAATTTTTGAAAACTATTGACCGAACCAACCCGTTGCAACTTAAATTTACCTGTACGGTTGCCATACGCCATCATGCCATTGTGCGCACCTACTATGCCGGCAAAAAAGCCAAAACCAATAATACGGGTACCATCTTCATGCTCCATACATTCATAATCTATGAGGGTTATTTTTTGAGCTGCTATGGCTTGTATCAGGCGCTGGTTATAGGGCTGCAGTTTTTTAGTGTGAGAAAAAAACAAGTACGTCTTGCCAGGAACCAGCATGTGTACCGGCACTTCTTTTATACCCATCAGCACATCGCAACCGGCTACAGAATCTTGTACTTCTATGCCTGCCTGCTGGTATTCTTTATCGCTATAGCAACGGTTGCTACATTGCTGCACGGTTACCCTAACATCAGTAAAATTTTTATGCAGCCATTTACATTGTGCCGGGGTAAGCGCCACCCGGTTATCAGTAGGTATTTTACCTTCTCTTATTATCCCAATTTTTAGCATGCCTCGTTATTTAGAGCGGCAAGGTATTATTAATTTGGAAGTTGGCATTTGTAATTTGAAATTTGCTGCATGAATTATTTTGAATTATTCGAGCTTCCGGTAAGCCTGCAGGTAGATGCAGCTAACCTGACAAAAAAATATTTTGAGCTTCAGAAAAAATACCATCCAGATTTTTATATCCAGTCGGGTGAAGCAGAACAAGAAGAAGCCCTGGAAAAATCATCTGCCATCAACAAAGCTTTAAAAGTGCTGCAGCATACAGAAAGTACTATTAAATATGTACTACAATTAAAAGGTTTGCTGGAGGAGGAAGAAAAATACCAGTTGCCACCAGATTTTTTGATGGAAGTAATGGACCTGAATGAAAACCTTTCCGCAGACTCCACTATTGCACTGGACGCCTTTGAAAGTAGCATCTACAGCGGCGTTAAACTCATTATAGAAAACTATGATGATGCGACCATTACTACTGCGGGCTTGCTAAAAGTAAAAGAATATTATTTTAAGAAAAAATACTTGCAACGTATTTTGGACAGGATAGATGATTGATGTAATATTGCAGCCCGCTAAGCAAATGCCCATGTGGCGGAATTGGTAGACGCAGCAGACTCAAAATCTGCCATTCGCAAGGGTGTGAAGGTTCGATTCCTTTCGTGGGCACAAAAAAAGCAAAGCCTAGGTTTTGCTTTTTTTATTTTTTATAAAAAAATATTGCTACACACATTGACTCCTTAGCTCAGCTGGTTAGAGCTACTGACTCTTAATCAGTAGGTCCAGGGTTCGAGTCCCTGAGGGGTCACCGGAAAAGTTGGAGGGGTTGATTTAAAAAGTAAAAAATCTAATAAGATTAAATACTTTTTAAAGGTGAAACAACCATCTGATTTTCAATTAATTAGAAAGAGATTATTCCTGCAAAAGGATAATCTCTTTTTTCGTTATTGCCTTTTCGAGACTTACTCTTTGCCTTAAAACATAATCGTGTTTTGTTTGCAAATTTGTATTTTTTCAAAATTTGCAAACAATTTTCCAGTCGAGCTCCTTGAATCGCCGCAGGCGGACGTATAATGTGTATTATGTTACTTAGCTTAGGCGGCAAACCTGACTGGAAAACCCACGGAAATTATAAAAAAAAATAAGCCTAAAGAGTTATATTGAGATTTAACTGCAACAATACATAATGGCAATTTGTCACTTGAATATTATCAGAATAACACAAATACTATAATTTCATTGATTAAAGATATTTGTTATATCTATGCAATAACAAATAGTAAATCTGTGATATTAATTAATTATAAATGCCTTATTAAGCCGGTTTAACTAATCATATTTATAACTAACATTTGTATGCAGCAAAAATTTACAATAGTTTGGTTGACGAACCAAACTCGGTTGATTATTATTTCACCATTTTAAGGAATTATTATTTTAAAATTTCAAATACCTCGATGCTAGAAAGATATATAAGTTTCGCCTCGATAATTTTTACTCACAGCTTTTCAATATTCTCTTTTATCCTTGCCAACAATGTATCAAAATCAGGCTGGCCATTATAATAAAGTGCTGAAGTCTCTTTATATCTTTTTGTAAAGTCTGCTTTTACTATGGCATTGCTCAATAAAAAAGCTTCATTTTCGGCAATGGGGATTATCAGGTCGGCTGCCGGAAATCTTCTCTGCTTATGAGCCAGGTATTCTTCAGTGCCAATAAACTGCTGGACACTTTCATCACCCAATAAGCAATATATATCATAGTATTGCCTCATAAAATTGGGGCGTCCGTGTCCACCACTTTGTTCCTTCCTGAATTTAGTTGCAATGGTCTGGAGTTTTTCGACAAACGTATATCCCCGGTCATAGCAAACAGTATCGATGGCTTTATTATCAATTATATTGATGCCTGTAATTTGGATGGCCTTATCAAATGCCCACGAACTTATAATTTGTTTTTGGTTAGGCGTTACCGTATCAAACCCAGCCTCCAGTAGTATGCCTTCCTTTACGCCTTCTACAATACCAAATAAATTTTTATAGATTAGCCGTATGCCGCCACTACGATAATAATCTGTATCATCGAATGCTTCATCCCTCTGCACAGCGACAATCCCGTTTATTTCAATACTTGTTGCTAACCAATCATAAAATGCTTTCCTTGCTGCGATGTTTGCCGGCTTTGTATTATTTGGGTTCTCATTGATCTTAAATCTTTCCGGCGGAATAATATGGATATCGATGTCTTCTGAAAAACGCTCAATTACCCGATATCCCTTTGATAAGGATGTGCCACCTTTTAATTCAAACTTAAAATTTTGTTTTTACAAGCCATACAATACATGCATAATCCAGTAATCCTTTTCAACCAGTGCAGGGAGTATCCCCATTTCATCCGCTGTTATGCTTAATAGGTCGCCTAAATTAGGGTGGTTATGCAAATAATCAACTGGCATGTTATTGTTTATTGAGCATAGGTGATAATATTTTTTTTGCTTTTATGCTGGCGAAAGCATCAATAGCATGTGCCAGCTTTTTTCGATGCATTGAAGCTACTTTAACGGCAACATTTTTCAATATCTCCTGAGGATCTTCCGCCAGTTGATCAAGGTTGTTTACTAAGTCTACCAGCAAGAATTCTTTGGTCAATGTATCAGGAAAATAATGCTTCATGTGGAAATTAAAAGTACGGTTGCCGAGCTTGAATTTGCCATGCCGCTTATGGTTGTATACTGTTGTATCATTGTACAGCTGCGTGGTACCAACGCCCAAAGAATTATAAGCATTCGATGAAGTTATCAGGAACTGGCCATCTTTTAAAAAAGCACGTACTAATGCCTTCTCTTCTGGAGGGACGTTGCCGAATACAGATTTTTTGGGATAATAATATA
>JAYVUJ010000002.1:0-8697 GCA_043788035.1 Ferruginibacter sp.
TTTGTTGGCTCGCATAATGCGGATGTTTCTGAGACAGGTATTTTTCAGGATGTGCGTATATCTGTGCCCGCACACGAAGGGTTAATACCTTATAAAGAATACCTGGGAAGCAACATTGAAGTGCTTGAAATTGCCAGCGGAAAACGGGATATTATTAACACTTCGCCTAAATCGTTACAAGCACCTAATTGGACACCGGATGGCAAAACCCTGCTGTACAACAGCGAAGGGCTAATGTATGCATTTAACCTTGAAAGCCGCACCCCTGTTGTTATTAATACCGGCGATGT
Organism: Ferruginibacter sp.; assembly: GCA_043788035.1. GTDB lineage: Bacteria > Bacteroidota > Bacteroidia > Chitinophagales > Chitinophagaceae > Ferruginibacter. The sequence continues at coordinate 291 of JAYVUJ010000002.1, forward strand.
AAAAAATAATAACAACGACCATGTACTTTCTTTTGATGGAAAGATGCTGGGCTTAAGCAGCTCAATAGATAAAGCGGGCGGTTCAATTATTTATACGGTACCGGTAACTGGCGGTATGCCAAAACAAATAACTCCTATAGGACCCTCGTATTTGCATGGCTGGTCTGTTGATGGAAAAAGCCTTGTATTTACCGGGCAACGGAACAAGGAGTTTGACATATATAGCGTACCATCTGCCGGAGGTAAAGAAATACAATTAACTACTGCGAAAGGGCTGGATGATGGCCCTGAATTTACGCCGGATGGAAAATATATCTACTTCAATTCTAACCGCACAGGCACTATGCAAATATGGCGTATGAATGCTGACGGAAGCGGCCAGGCGGCAGTAACGACAGGCGACTACCAGGATTGGTTCCCACATATTTCTCCTGATGGCAAGTGGATAGTTTTTGTATCATTTTTAAAAGAAGAAACCGCTTCTGACGACCATCCTTTTTACAAGCATGTTTATTTGAGGCTGTTACCAATAGAAGGTGGCACTCCAAAAGTTATTGCTTACGTATATGGCGGGCAAGGCACAATGAACACGCCCTCCTGGTCGCCGGATAGCAAGAAGGTTGCTTTTATCAGCAATACAACTATAAAGTAAACCACTATATTCCTAATCAATTATACCACCTAAAATGTTACGTATTGTATGCTGCAACATAACTTGATTGTAAAGCCTGCCACTAGAATTATCAGCTTATTTTTTATCGCCATTATATGCATAAATACCATTTGCAATGCACAGCATAAAGGCAAATGGGTAACCTTATTTGGCGGAAAATCTACTGCGCAACTAAGAGGCTATAAAATGGATTCATTCCCTACCGCATGGAAAATAGAAGATGGTGCTTTGGTTACCCAGCCCGATATACCGAACATAGACCTTGTTACGAAACAAACCTATACAAACTTCGATTTAACGTTACAATGGAAAGTATCTAAAGCGGGCAATAGCGGCGTATTTTATAACGTGCAGGAAACTGCCAAACAAGAATCCGGCAATGGCAACAGCCCTAACTGGCTTGATAATTTTGAAATGCAAATACTGGATGATGTAAATTTTAATGATAAGGAGCCCAGGCGTTCTGCCGGCTCATTATACGATTTGATAGCCCCTCAAAATAAAAAACTACAACCTATTGGTGAATATAACACAGCAAGGCTGCTGGTAAATAAAGGCCATGTAGAGCATTGGCTTAATGGGGTTAAAGTAGTAGAATACAATCTTGGTTCTCAAAAGCTTAACGGCCTTATCAGTAAAAGCAAATTTAAAGAAAATCCATTATTTGCTGCCTCAACAAGCGGGCACATTATGTTTCAGCACCATGGCCAAAAAATATGGCTGAAAAATATTAAGATAAAAAGTTTATAAGCCCGTCCCCCTTTGTTGGCAAGGATACTATTTTTAACAGCTGCTATTTCCCTTACAACCAATATACATAAAACCTTTTGCATACTTGCGAAAAGCCTGTATACAAAGGGTTTTATTTTTCAGCATTTTCAGGCTTAGCGCCTGCAGAAAATATTAATTTTTATCGACAAGCTTTTTATTGGCTTCGTTATATCGTTCGCCTGTATCCGGATATTTTTTAAGCAATATTTCTATTTCATCCCGGTCAACTTCACTTAATACCACTTCAAGCGCACCAGCATTATCTTCTAAATATTTACGTCTTTTTGTACCTGGTATGGGGATGATGTTTTCGCCTTGCGCCAATACCCACGCAAGCGCAAGCTGGGCAGGGCTACAATTTTTATGTTGCGCTATCAATGCAAAGCCTTCAGATAAATACTTGTTATTTGCCGCATGCTCCATTTGGTACCTGGGCAGGTTTTTTCTAAAATCACCCTCTTTTAAAGTAGCTACATCCAGTGTGTTGGTAACAAGCCCTCGTGCCAGCGGACTAAAAGGGATAAACCCTATACCCAGCTCTTTACATACCGGCAATATACCGCTTTCTACATCCCTCGTTAGTAAAGAATACTCGCTTTGTAATGCCGCAATGGGATGTACAGCATGTGCCTTCCGTATGGTAGTGGCAGATGCTTCTGATAAACCAAGGTAACGTACTTTGCCTTCTTTTACTAATTCAGCCATGGCGCCAACCATTTCCTCTACGGGTACATTAGGGTCTATGCGATGTGCATAATAAAGGTCTATCACATCTGTCTGTAATCTTTTTAAGCTATCTTCCACGGCAGTTTTAATATAAGCGGGCGAGCCGTTAAATACTGTTGTACCGGCGTTTAATTGAAAACCGAATTTTGTAGCCAGAAAAATTTTATGGCGGTTTGGCTTTAACACCTTTGCCACAAGTTCTTCATTTTTGCCATTGGCGTAAATATCCGCAGTATCCCAAAAGGTAATGCCTAATTCTATCGCCTTATTTAAAGTGGCAATACTTTCTTCATCGTTTGGTTCGCCATATGCATGGTTCATCCCCATGCAGCCAAGCCCAATGGCTGACAAAAATTCGCCTGTATTCCCTAACTGTCTTTGCTTCATTATTTTATCATTTTATATTGTAGCCAAACAATGCCTTTCTGCAATTGTTTTACTGTAGTGAGTGTTAATAAAGTGGCAGGGCCTTTTGTTAAATAATCACTTACTTCAAAAACAGTGAGCGATTTTGAGGTGCCATCCGCAATGGGCAGCAATAGCAGGCTTAATTCATCTATTAAGCCTGCATTTAAAAACGATCCGTTTAAATGCCCACCACCTTCCAGCATCAATATTGATATGGGGAAAAGGCTGCCGAGCTTTTCAAGTACTACATTAAAATCAATGTTCTCTTTACCGCCAAAAATATACGACACGCCTTGCTGCTGAAGGTAAGCAATATAATTATCAGCCACTTTTTCCGTAAGCACTTCAATAATATGATCGCCGTTTGTATAACCATTTTCCCATCCTAGCTTTCCATGTGCATCTACAGCAATAGCAAAAGAAGTGGCTTTTTTATCAGCTACAAAATCATCCCGGCCAACTATTCCGTTCATGTCATCCAACTGTGGCAGTAGCCCTTTTGTAAAATCTTTTTCCATGGTAATCCGCCCACAAATCCACGCGTCGCCATCAAAGCTATCGTGTATCTCTTCATACATTTTTCCAAAAATGTATTGATCGCCCGTTTTATTCCAATTGGCAGATAATATCTTACCATCTACACTTGCCATCATGTGACAAATAACTGTTGGCTTACCCATATTTTATTAGGTTGTTTAGTGATAAATATTTTAAATACAGTATCAATAAGTACGCCATTAAATGTATTAAACAAGTATAGATACCTGTATAGGATTTATAGGTTTTAAATAAAGGCTGTTTGGCAACTGCAGGTACTCGCGTAAGTATTGCCCTGCCAGATTTAACAAATTTAATTCAATGCCATTAAGTTAAGACCTTTCCTCTCCTTTGGAGAGGGTTAGAGTGAGGTAAAGACAAACATTTAAATCCTTAACTTAACGGCATTGAAATTTAAATAAAGAAATATTTAAATTTATTTTTTGTATTCTTGCGTTACTTTTTTAAGCCTTTAGCAACAACCTGCAGTAGCCCGTAAAAATGGTTTTAGGGAAGCCATATTACAAATGCTGGCAATACTATAAATAAAATAATGGCGGGTATTTTATGCTAAAGAATGCTTACCACTATCCGTTAATATTGCTCTATGAAATGTAAACTTAGCCTAACCTGAAAATAAAAAATGACAGTAATTACAAAGAACAGGATAACGTCCATCGATTTTCTTCGTGGCACCATAATGATTATCATGGCGCTTGACCATGTTAGGGATTATTTGTTTGCCGGGTCATTTTTATACGATCCGTTGGACCTTAATAAAACAAGCGGCGCAATATTTTTTACCCGGTGGGTTACCCATTTCTGTGCACCAATTTTTATGATGCTCGCAGGTACTTCCGCATTTTTGACAGGGCAAAAAAATTCAAAAAAAGATTTATCCATTTTTTTATTGAAACGCGGCCTGTGGCTGATTTTTCTTGAAATGATAGTGACAAATTTTGGATGGAATTTTAATATCGCATTCCCCATGTTTTTGTTCATCACCATCTGGGCGCTTGGTATAAGCATGATTGTGCTGGCCGGCTTGATCCATCTGCCAGTAAAATTAATTTTAGCTTTTAGCATACTGCTAATTGCAGGGCATAATCTTTTAGATGGTATCCATGTAGCAGGCAATACGCTGCCTGCATTTGGCTGGGCACTGCTGCATGACCAGCAACCTTTTTTGTGGCATAAAGAAATTATATTAGTTGGCTATCCGCTTATACCACTCATTGCGATAATGCCCCTGGGCTATTGCGTTGGGCAACTATATGCTTTTGGTTATGATGCGGCAAAAAGAAGAAAAATACTCTTGGCAACCGGTTTTTCGGCTATCGCCTTTTTTCTTGTACTAAGGTATAGTAACTTATACGGCGAACCATCAAAATGGAGTATCCAAAAAGATAACTTTTTTACTTTTCTCTCCTTTATAAAAGTCAGCAAGTACCCACCCTCTTTACTTTATTGCCTGATTACGCTTGGCGCTGCATGTATATTTCTTGGCTTTACAGAGAAGCTGCAGAATGGGTTAGTGAAAGTTGTTTCGGTATATGGAAGAGTACCAATGTTTTATTACCTCATCCACATTTACCTGATACACCTGATAGCAATAATCAGCTCTTTAATAATGGGCCAAAACTGGAAAATATGGATTTTATCAGAGCCGATATGGTTTACATCCGGGTTAAAAGGCTATGGTTCTTCGTTGCCTATAGCCTACCTTTTATGGGCTGTAGTTGTTATTGGGCTTTACCCATTATGCAAACGCTACGATGCCTATAAACAGGGGCATAAAGAAAAGTGGTGGTTGAGTTATTTATAGCAAAAATTATAGCTGCGTGGCTGAGTAGGTTGCTGTTCTTTAAATTAAATTTGTAAAAAAACTCAGCATGCAACCAAAAATAAACACTGTTAAATTATACTTGCCTGCTGGCTTGCTAACCACGTTTATTATACTGGCTGTATTTATTTATTATTATCCAACATTGCAGCTGGACATAGATATCTCAAAATTAGTACAAGCCCATACCAGCAAAGGTTTAGACGCTTTCATGCTAGCCATAAGCTGGTTTGGCAACATGCCTTATTCCGGCATTACAGCAATAACAGCTTCTTTATTATTTTATTTATTCCGTTACAAAAGGGAAGCCTTGTTTGTTATTTTAACTATGCTTTCCGGTGCCATTAGTTTTGCCGTTAAGGTTGTTGTAAACAAGCCAAGGCCACTGCAACCTATTATAAGGGTTATTGTAAAAAATATACACCAAAGTTTTCCCAGCGGGCATGTAATGTATTATGTAATCCTATTTGGCTTTATCGCTTTCCTCATGCGCCGGCTTATACAAATTCCCAGGCTGATAAGAGGCATTATTTTTTACCTATGCATGGCATTGGTACTAACCATTTCGATATCACGTATATACCTCGGCGCACATTGGTTTACAGATGTGGTTGGTGCTTATCTTTTAGGCAGCCTCTGCCTGTTTGTACTATGCGGGCTTTACCTGCGCAGGCTTCCTTAACCAACTAGCAGGCAGTACTTTTGCTGAGCCAAACATCAAATAAAAAATAAAAAGAAAACTAAAAAGGAGCAATTTTAGCTATGCACAAATGGTGTTGTACAATTGCTTTTTATTAGCCAGGCTGCTTGCCTTGTGGCATAAGTAGCTTCAGTAAGGTAATATAAGCCCTAACCCAATTACAACCCGCCATTTCTAGTAAATGTATTGTACAGACAAAAACTTAAACAATGTATTTTATACCTGCCACTTACTATACTTATGGAATACCCGTTAGCAAATTAAGATAAGAAGATAAAAATAGCCATATTGAAAATGACTATTGCTTTTAGCTTAAAGCCCTAATGAGAGCAGCCATATATACTTGCACTTTAACTATAATCGTAACTATTGAAAATATACTTTGCCCGCAAAGAAAATCACTTTTTTACAGGTGAAATATTCCGCTTCTTGCCCCACCTCGTTTTTAGGTAATTGTAAGCAATTTTTTCATCTGTTTCTGTTGGGTTAGCTTTTAATAAGTATTCCGCATAATATTTTTTAGCCAGGGATAGGTTCTTTAAATTTACTTCGCTTATGCGCCCGCTATTATAATTCATCACCGGATTTTTAAAAAGATAATAGGCAGTATCGTAATTATTGATAGCTTTTTTATATTGTTTTACTGCTTCCCAATTTAGGGCAATGTTATAATAATACATATCTGCATCTTTTGAAATAGCCAGCCGCACGCAGGTTTTCAGCAGTGCGTTACTTTTATTAAAATCTTTTAATTTAGCCCAGCATTTAGCCTGGTAGTATAAAACATTTTCTGTTAAAAAACTGTTTAATATCAGGTAATCGCACACACGTATGCAGTCCGTGTACAATTTTAAATTATAGTAAGATAAAAATAACTGTGTCATTGGCGTTAGGGAAGGTTCGTTCAGGCGTATCAATCTTTCGCCAGCGAGCAACGTATTTTTATAAGTATCTGTAGCATAGGCAGATCGGATGCAAAGTTTTAAAAGCGGTATATTCAAGGAATCTTTTAGGAGCCCAAGCCCAATAATGCTATCTGCTCTTTTATACTTTTGTTCATCAATTAAAACTTCCGCAAAAGCGATAGCATTTTTATTATCAATTGGGGAAAGCTGGTAAGCCTGGCTATAATATACATAGGCAGAATCTGTCCTATTCATCCGTTTAAATAATTCGCCCATACTGCGGTAATATATAGCCTTGCCTGGTTGTAAGGTAATAAGCCGGCGTGTAAAATGTATTGCTTTTGCAGTATTTTGATTTTTATTTATAACAGCGATATACTGTATGGCCGAAATATAATTGGAATCTATCCCCACTATCCTTAGATAATATTTTTCAGCAGCAGCAGGGTTGTCATTCATATAATTTGCATAGCCTGCATAGCCAAGCAATGCTATATTTAAGGTATCAACGCTTAATGCAGGCAGCACATAATTAATGGCTTCTTCAAACTGTTGGTTTTGAAAATAATCCATCACTTTATTTTTATCGATGGATATTGGCTGCTCATATGAATGGCTGCAAAAAAGCAGGGATACTATTAAAAACAACAGTACTACTTTCATATCGGATTATTTAGTTAATAGGTTGAAAAATACCACTTATATTTTTATGCCCCTCATTTTTTAATTTTATGATGCGTGCAAGAAAAACATACCAGCGTTTTAAATTTTGCTACAATAATAGCGTACAAATTTTTGAAGTATATAAATAAGCCAAATAATTAGTACAAAAAATATTAACTATTGCTATTACATTTACACATCCATCATGTAATTGCCATCTCCTAAATAAATTACCATGAAATATTTTGTAAAGATGCTAACAACATGCTTTGTTTTCACGACTATATTGCATAGCTTATTTGCACAGCAACTTCCCGTACAAATACTAAAAGCAGGCAAAGGAAAAGTGGACATCCTAATTGGGGGCAAGCCTTTTACCTCTTTTTTATACCCGGATAGTTTAGAAAAACCTGTGCTTTACCCAGTGTTTGCTGCCAACGGCTCAATGGTTACCAGAGGCTTTCCATTGAACCCGCAGGCCTACGAACCAACTGACCACCCGCATCATATTGGCATTTGGCTTAATTTTGAAAACGTAAATGGAATAGACTTCTGGAACAACTCATACGCCATACCGAAAGAAAAAAAACAGTTATACGGCCGCATAAAAACAGATAGTATTTTGGAAGTTGCCAATGGCACCACTGCAAAATTAGCTTACCATGCAAACTGGGTAAACCAACAAAATAAAGTGCTGTTGCAAGAAACAACCAACTTTACTTTTAGTGGCACACTTAACCAACGTATTATAACCAGGCAAACAATTTTACAAGCAGATACCACCATAACTTTTACAGATGCAAAAGATGGCATGCTAGGTATTCGGCTGGCACATGCCTTGCAGATACCAATTATAAAAGACCAGGAATTTAAAGATGATAAAGGTAACAGAACAATAGTAAAAGCCGGTGCGGATACCATCGCCAACGGCAACTACATTACCAGTGAAGGCAAGCAAGGCGATAGCGCCTGGAGCACCAGGGCAAGATGGTGCAAAGTGTACGGTAAAATATATAATAGTACGGTAACAGTAGTGATTATGGACCACCCGGCAAATTTTAATTACCCTACTTTTTGGCATGCACGCGGCTATGGCTTATTTGCTGCTAACCCTTTAGGAGAAAAAGTTTTTACTAATGGGCAAACTTTTAAAAACCTTCGCCTTTTAAAAGGCAGCACCA
>JAYVUJ010000003.1:0-3608 GCA_043788035.1 Ferruginibacter sp.
TTGACCCTTACCAGCGAAAAAAAGATTGAACTGCCCGAACTTACAAAAAACTTTAACAGCGAAACGGTAGCAGATTTTGGCACTACTTATTAGTGGCTGCATAGCGATTGGGACAAGGAGGCTAAAAAGAATCTTTGTATTTCGACATTGTAGATGTGGTGAGCGGTAAACTTACTGTTACAAATAAAAAATTAATTGAAACAACAAAAATTGCGGGTAAGTACACTGTGTCAACAGGTTTTTATAAAACTAAGCCCGCTGGTAAATACGACTTTAATTACGATGCCGGCAAAACTAAAATGATAGTAAGCTATAGGCTGACGCCCGAAGAAAAAAATGACAAAAAAACTATGACAAAATTGGTTTGTACGTTTTTGATGACAAGATGAACAAGCTTTGGGGTAACGAGTTTACGATGCCTTACACGGAAGCTATTATGGATAATTCGGATTTTTCGGTTGATGCCAAAGGCAATGCATACCTGCTTGCCAAGGTATATAATTCTGATAAAAGAAAAGAGATAGACAAAGAAACCGGCAAAGCTGGTTATCATTACGAGATACTGAAATTTTTAAAAGACAGTAAAAAAATCATCAATACTACTATTGCGATAGATGACTATTTTATAAAAGAAACATCCCTGATTGAAAATTCGCTTCACGAAATGGTTATTGCCTGTACCTATAGCAAAAAAGGGAAGGGCATTGGTACGGATGGTATTTTTTTGGCCATGATGGACCAAAATGGCAAAATCATTAAATACAAAAATGGGTATTATAAATTTCCGTTAGCCGAACTGGAAAAATTTGAAAGTGCTAGGAGCAAGCGGAAAATGGAAAGAAAAGACGACTATGAAGCACCCAATTTAAAAGTAAGGAATGTAATAATAGCAAACGATGGAAGCGTATTGATTGCCTGCGAAGAATATTTTATTGTTGAACACCAAAGCTACAGTTCAACCGGATTTTCTGGCAACATTTATTATGGATACTTTTATCAGGACATTATTGCGTCAAAAATAAATGCCGCAGGTAATTTTGAATGGCTGCGAAAAATCCCAAAAAACCAAAGGGGCCCCAATGGCACTGGAACCATGAGCTTTAAGTTGGTCAGCGATGCCAGTGGATATTATTTTCTTTTTCTTGACAATAAAAAAAATGTGGGACTTGAACAAAACGAAGTGCCTAAGTACCACCTTGATGGGTTTGGTGGCCAGGTAGTAGTAGCCAAAATTGATAAAGCGGGCGTTGTTACCAAAGAGCTTGTTTTTGATACCCGCGATGAAGAAGTAAAACTTTTTCCTTCGCGTTTTAGCCAGATCAATGGCAACCAGTTTATTGGAAGGGCCAATGTAAAGCATGGCGATTATAAACCTGTATTGATTACAGTAAATTAATCCATTTATTTTCAGGGTATCATGCCGGCAACGCCCCCCTATTAATTTATAAGTCGTCAACAAAGCTGGGCGCAATTATTTTTTTTCAACAAAACGTTTGTTTAAAAATCTTTGTTGATGGGCTAAATATTAATAATGGTTACTGATTAGGCTGCAATTGTTCAATCATCTTATTTTAAAGGGTATGCTGCATTTTAATTAAATGTTTACGGATACAATTTTTACCACGCACTATTTTTTAGCAGCAGCATAATTTTAGAAAATAAACGGGGAAAATAATATACACAACGAAGGTTACTAAACAGTTATCCTTCAGTTTTATGCTACTTATCTAAATAAAAAACCTTTCTTTAAATGGCTCCAATATACAAATAGTGCAGGTTTAATTTGGCACAGGCATTGTCAAGCTATAATTATTAGTATATATAAAGCTGGTCTAAGGAGACAAAGGTACTGGTAAAAGAATCTTAATAATACCTGATAAAAGTACAATTAGCAAGCCGCAAAAATCAATGGAAATAAATACTGCCCGTAAAGAAAAATATTTTCTATCTAAAAAAGTAGATAGCTTTTTTGTCGGCATTGCGGATGCGGCGCGTTTTGTGGGAGATTACTTTACCCAGCTGTTTAAGCCGCCATACGAGTTTTCGGAGATCATTCGGCAATGTTATAAAATCGGGGTCGATTCACTTCCATTAATATCACTCACAGGCTTTATTATCGGGGTTGTATTTACAAAGCAATCCCGCCCCTCGCTAAGCGATTTTGGTGCATCATCATGGCTGCCCAACCTTATTGGAATTGCGGTTTTTAGGGCATTAGCGCCATTGGTTACGGCATTGATCTGTGCAGGTAAAGTTGGCTCAAGCATTGGGGCAGAGCTGGGTGCTATGAAGGTGACAGAACAGATTGAAGCGATGGATGTATCAGCATCCAAACCGTATAAATATTTAGTATTTACAAGGGTTACGGCCTCAGTTTTTATGATGCCATTATTGATGCTATACACTTCTTTTGTTGCCTTGATGGGTTCGTACATCAACATAAGCGCTAACGAACATATCAGCATTGCAACCTTTATCGCCAATGCTTTTGATAAAATCAATTTCCTTGATTTTAAGGCTGCTATAATAAAGGCCATAGTATTTGGCTTTACCATTAGCATGGTTGCCTGTTACAAAGGGTTTAATGCCATTAGGGGTACAGAAGGAGTGGGAAAAGCAGCCAACGCAGCCGTAGTAACATCCATGTATTTAATATTTATTGAAGAGCTAATGATAGTGCAAATTGTTGGCTGGTTTAGGTAAGAAAATTAAATATGCAAACAGAAAAAGAAATAGTAATAGACATCAAAGGGCTAAATAAATCTTTTGGCGACAACCATGTGCTTAAGGGCGTAAACCTTGAGGTTGCAAAAGGAGAAAATGTGGTGGTGCTGGGAAGGTCGGGTACCGGTAAATCTGTTTTAATAAAAATTATTTGCGGGCTGCTAACACAGGATGAAGGCTCAGTAATTGTACTTGGGCAGGATGTAAAAAACATCAACCGCAAACAACTGGAAGAAATGCGGCTTAAAGTTGGTTTTTCTTTTCAGATGAGTGCCTTGTATGATAGCATGACCGTTAGGGAAAACATTGCTTTTCCACTAAAGCGCAATTTTAAAAACCTAAGTAAAAAAGAAGTAGATGACAGGGTAGATTCGGTACTAAATTCGGTGTCGCTATTAAAAAGCAAAAGCCAATACCCGGCAGAGCTTTCTGGCGGTCAAAAAAAGAGGATTGGTATTGCGAGAACGTTGGTTCTTAGGCCAGAGATAATGCTGTATGATGAGCCAACAGCCGGGCTAGACCCGATTTCGAGCATTGAAATTAATGCCCTTATAAAAAATATTAAAGAAGAATTTGGCGTGTCATCTATCATTATAACACATGATTTGGTTTGTGCAAAAATAACCGGCGACCGGCTGGCGATGATGTTTGATGGGGTAGTACAAAAGCAGGGTACATTTGATGACGTTTTTGATTCGGATGATGAAAGGATAAAAAGTTTTTACGAATACAACTTTACATAAATAATACATGGAAAATTCAAAAGGTTTAAACACGATCCTTACAGGCGTTTTTGTCATTGCCGGCATTGCTATTTTACTGGCAGGAGTTTTTATTATTGGCGGCAAAGACAAAACATTTAAAAAGTCTGTGACAGCAAATGC
>JAYVUJ010000004.1:0-3699 GCA_043788035.1 Ferruginibacter sp.
CCCTTCTTTTGAGGGCAGTATGGCTTACTATTTTACTTCTTCCCATAAATGCCTTATGAGCCCATCTGCCAGCCCAATTTTTGGCACATAAATCTCATCTGCGCCAGCCCATCGCATGGCATTGATATATATTTGGATGGCGGGTAAAATTACATCTGCCCTGTCTTCCCGCAGGCTATAATTGGTTATCCTTTCCTGTAGTGAAACGCTGCCGAGTTCTTTATAATAATCACGCAGCAATTCTACAGTAAGCGGTTTGCCATCTTTACGTTTGCTCATACTGAAAACCTTATTGATATTGCCTCCGCTGCCAATTGCCACAACCTTTTTTTGCCCTTTGGTAAAAGCACGGATGTTATCCTTCATCTCATCCCAATTAGCATCTGTAACCATATTTTTTAGCAAACGTATGGTGCCAATATTGAACGATTTTTTATAGATAGCGATGCCGTTGCTAAAAAACGAAAGCTCTGTGCTGCCACCGCCCACATCGATATATAAATAACTGTTATCCTTATTCATATTTTCGGCCACATGGTTTTCGTACACAAGCCCCGCTTCCATATCTCCTGTTATTATTTCAATTTCTATTGCAGTTTCCTGTTTGACACGGCGTATAATTTCTGCGGAATTTCGCGCATCCCGCATGGCACTGGTAGCGCAGGCCTTAATATATTTTACTTCGTAAGCATTGCATAAATGGCGGTAGGCCTTCATGGTGTGTAAAAGCATTTCAATTTTTTGCTTTGATATTACGCCTTGCTCAAAAACGTCAAACCCCAGCCGCAGCGGTATCCTTACCAGATTTATCTTACTAAATACAGGTATGCTTTTTTCAGCTGCTACTACATCGGTTATTAAAAGCCGTGCTGCGTTGCTGCCAATGTCTATTGCTGCTAATTTCAATATTACGAATGTTTTATAATGATGGTTACTAACAAATATAAATTGTAATCCGCTATTAAATGTGTATCAAAAAATATTGATGCGGTTTAGGTGGATAATTTACGGTAGAGGTAATTATAGGTCTCTACCTGGCTTCGTATTTTTTTAGTATTTCGTGGGTTAATGTATTGGTTGCTCAATGCGTTATCCAGCTTGCGGGCTTTAATATTATCGCTTAATTGAATTTGAAGGATGTTTTTTAATTCCGCCTGTATTTCTTTATCAAAAATGGGGCAGGTTACTTCAACCCGGTGGTCAAGGTTACGTACCATCCAGTCTGCAGATGAAATAAATACTTTTTCCTTGCCGCCGTTGTGAAACACAAATATTCTGGCATGCTCTAAATATTCATCTACAATACTCACTGCATGTATTGGTATTTTATATTTTTTATTTTCTGTAAGCATACATAAAATACCCCTTACCACCATCTTTATTTCAACGCCAGCCCTTGCTGCTTCGGCTAGTTTATCAATCAGCAATTCATCGCTTAACGAATTTAATTTAATGGTGATGGCTGCCTTCTTTTTTAAGCCGGCGGTTCTTATTTCCCTATCTATTAATTGTATTATATTCCTGCGCATGTTTACAGGGCTCACCATTAAAGTGTTGCATGCCTTCAATACATGCAGCCTTGTTTTAGGCTGCTCCAGGTAATGAAAAATCCTGTTTACATCGGCCATAATAAAACGGTCGGATGTTAGCAGGCAATGATCGCCATAAACCCTTGCCGTACGTTCGTTAATGTTGGATGTGCTTACAAAACCATAGTGTACCGTTCTTCCGTTTACTATCTTTTTTATAAGGCAAAGCTTAGCGTGTACTTTAAGGTTGGGCACGCCGGTAAATACTTTCACGCCGGCATCTTCTAAAGTTGTCTTCCATTCCAGGTTGGCTTCTTCATCAAACCTGGCCTTTAATTCAATCACTGCGGTAACTAATTTTCCGTTACGCACGGCATTGGTTAAAGCGTTGATTATTTTGGAGCGGGGTGCAAGCCGGTAAAAAGTTATTTTAATACTTTTTACATCGGGGTCAATAGCGGCTTCCCTTAAAAGGTCAATCATGCTATCGAAGGAATGGTATGGAAAACTCAGTAGTACATCTTTCTTTAAAATGATGTCTGTAACCCGGTTTTGGATTTTTAAAGCTGGATGCAGGAAGGGTTTTTTACGGGCACTTTTACTGCTAAATACAGACTCTGGAAAATCAATAAAATCTTTAAAATTGTGTATTCTTCCTCCAGGCAATAAATTGTCTTGTCCGGATAGGCCGAGCCTTTTTACAAGGTAGGTTAGCAGCGAAGCATCAATGTCCTTGTCAAAAATAAAACGCACCGGTTTTCCTTTACGCCGGTTTTTTAAGCCTTTCTCTAATTTTTGTGTTAGGGAGGTAGCTGCATCGTTATCTATATCAATTTCCGCATCGCGGGTAACTTTAATAATGTGGGCACTAAATACATCGTAGCCAAAATAGGAGAATATATATGGAAGGCAAAAACGGATAACATCTTCCAATAAAATTATGTGGTGCTCATTTTCTTTGGAAGGCAAAATTACAAAACGGCTCAAACGCCTAGCCGGTACAGATACCAAGGCAAACCGCTGCGGTATGCTTTTATCTTTTTTACTCATTTTACAGGCCAGGTAAATAGATTTATCACTTAGCGTAGGAAAAGCCTGTATGCTTTCTATCATCAAAGGCACAATATTACTGCGTATTTCTTCATTAAAATAGTCGGTAATGTAATGTTGCTGGGCTTTGTTTAATTGCTTTTCATTGATGAGGGAGATTTTTTGTTTTTTCAGTTCCCGCAATATTTCATTCCATATCCTGTCGAACTCTTTTTGCTGTCCTAAAACTCTTTCCTGTATTTCTTCTAAAATCATGCCCGGCGATGCTTCCAGGTGCATATTGCCTTTATTTCCAACCTCAATCATGCGTTTTAATGTGGCCACACGTACCCTAAAAAATTCATCCAGGTTGTTAGAAAATATGCCCAGGAATTTGATCCTCTCTCTCAGCGGAACGGTTTCATCTGCAGCTTCCTGTAAAACCCTGCTATTAAATGAGAGCCAGCTTATGTCTCTTACAATTACTTTATTCTTAAACAATGCTGTAAAATTTTGATGTTTTAAAAGGGGGTAAATTAAATATAATCACAGTAATCAATGTAAACGGAGTATTAAATTTATAATAATCTTTCGCGGGTAAAATATTACAAAGATGGTGCCTCTTGTGTTACAAAACTGTTTTGCTTATTTTTTTTATTTACGAAAAACAATAGCGCAAGAAACAATAGCCCAAAAAATAAAATAATAAAAGTGGTAGTGCCCCACATAAGCCAGCCAAATGCTTCGCCGGTAGAAGGGTCTATTTTGTACAAGACTAACACTAAAAAAATAGCTGTTGGAAATGTGCCCAGCCCACCCGGAGTAAGTATCATGGCCAATGTTGCCAGTGTTAACACAGCGCAGGCCGCATCCAGCCCAAGGTGCGCCACCTCTTTTATAGCAGAAAAGCCGATATAAATCTGCAACAGGTACATCGTCCATATAAATAAGGTGTGCAACAGGAACAGCTTTCTTTCTTGCAGCCTTTTGATGCTGGAAATACCTTCCTTTAAACCAACAAAAAAGTTCTTTAAACGCTGTACTAGTTTACTGTGGGCATACTGCTTAAATAGAAAACGCATCAGCCATATAACCAATGCCAAAACTACTATTGGCAATAAAGCTTTTGCCCACAAAGGCA
>JAYVUJ010000005.1:0-7171 GCA_043788035.1 Ferruginibacter sp.
ACCACTACTAAAGCACAAATAGATGCTGGGCTATTTCGGTACCCCGATGTATCTAAAACACAAATTGTGTTTACGTATGCCAACGATATATGGATAATGCCAAAAGAAGGCGGCACCGCTAACAGGCTGAGTTCGCCCCAGGGTGTTGAAACCTTCCCCAAGTTTTCCCCTGATGGAAAAAACATTGCTTTCACCGGAAATTATGATGGCAATAAAGATGTTTTTGTAATGCCCGTTGCCGGCGGCGTACCAATCCGTATAACGCAACATGGTGGTAGCGACCGTATTGTTGATTGGACCAATGATGGTAAAAAGCTGCTATTTGCATCTACAAGAGAAAGCGGCAAAAGCAGGTTCGACCAGTTTTATACAATTAACGCTGGAGGCGGTGCGGCAGAAAAATTACCGCTGGCCTATGCGGAGTTTGGCAGTTATAGCGCCGATGGCAAAAAGATAGCGCTGGTGTACCAATCGCAAGTTTTTCGCAATTGGAAAAGGTATCGTGGCGGCAACAATGGCGCTATAATCATTTTTAATTTTGAAACGCTTGCAACTGAAAATATCAGTGGCAACAGCGATGCCGCAGATGAATTTCCGATGTGGAACGGCAACTACATTTATTTCCTGAGCGACCGCGGTGCAGAAAAAAGGATGAACCTATGGCGTTACAACACCGCTAGCAAAGCAATGGAACAGCTTACAAAATTTACTGATTATGATACTCATTTCCCATCTATGGGGCCAGATGATATTGTATTTGAACAAGGCGGTAAACTATACTTGTACCAATTAGCCAGCCAATTAATAAAAGAAGTGCCGGTAAATATAGTAAACGACCGTAGCCTGTTAAAGCCATCTTTACAAAGTGCCGAAAAAATGGTGCAGCACGCCAGCATTAGCCCCGATGGCAACAGGGTTTTGGTAGAAGCCCGTGGCGATATATTTTCGCTGCCTGCTAAAGAGGGTTTTGTAAAAAACCTTACCATGCAGCCCGCCAGTGCAGAACGCTACCCTGCCTGGAGCCCCGATGGCAAACAAATTGCCTACTGGAGCGATAAAAGCGGCGAATACGAATTGTACCTTTTACAAGCCGGCAAAGAGGAAAGCACTGCAAAAAAACTAACCAGCTACGGCCCTGGCTTTCGCTATGCTTTATTTTGGAGCCCCGATAATAAAAAGCTTTGTTTTATAGATAAGGCAGGGCAGATAAAAATTTACGATATAGCCACCGGCAATACCACCGACATAGATAAAGGATTATTTTATGCCCATGGAAATATGGAAGGCTTTAATTGCAGCTGGAGCGCCGATAGCCGTTGGCTTGCCTACCAACGCGACCTTGTAAACCAGCACACCGCCATATTTATATACGATTATACCAGCAAAAAAACGCAGCAGGCAACCAGTGGCTTTTATAGTGCCGCCAACCCGGTGTTTGATCCTGCAGGCAAATACTTATACCTTTTTACCAACCAGGCTTTTGAGCCTATTTACAGCGATGTGGACAATAGTTTTATTTACACAAATTCTACCAGGCTGGCTGCAATTACCTTACAAAAACAAACACCTTCTTTATTGGCGCCTAAAAACGACATGGTGAATTTTAAAGATGATGCTGATGCTGATAAAGGCCCGGATAAAAAAGATAGCACAAAGAATGATGCCAGCAAGAGCGGTAAAGAAAAAATGAAAAAAGATGTGGTGAAAGCCTTGCCGGCAAAAGAAAAAAACATTGCTGCAACATCTGTTGCCAAGCCTGTAGTAACAAAGCCGGTACAGATAGATTTTGATGGTTTTGAAGAAAGGCTGGTGCTATTGCCGGTACCCGCGGGCAATATGAACACGCTTTCGGTTACCGATGGAAAAGTAATTTATATGCGCCAAAGCAATACAGGCAGTGCAGAAAAACAAAACGCCATCAAGTATTACGATATCAGTAAAAAAGAAGAAAAAACAATCATTGAGCCTGCGGATGATTATGTACTAAGTGCCAATGGCAAAAAACTATTAGTTGCAAAAGGTGGTGCATATGTAGTGTTTGCGCCGGAAGAAGGTGCTAAGTTTGATAAGCCTATACACCTGAATGAAATGATGCTGCAGGTAGGCCCGTTGGAAGAATGGAAACAGCTTTTTATTGATACTTGGCGTATTGAAAGGGATTATTTTTACGATCCTAATATGCATGGCGTTAACTGGCTTGCCGTAAAAGAACGCTACCTGAAAATGATAGCAGGTGCTATGAGCCGCGAAGAAACCGATTTTATTATTGGTGAAATGATTGGTGAATTAAATGCTTCTCATACCTACCACAGCGGCGGCGATATTGAAAAAGAAAAGCTTCAGCCAACAGGTTACTTAGGCATTAACTGGGAAGCCGCCGGCAATTACTATACAATAAAAACAATTTTAAAAGCAGCCCCCTGGGATGCTGAAATACGAAGTGCCCTGGATGCCCCTGGCCTTACTATTAAAGAAGGCGATTATATACTTGCGGTAAATGGCTTACCCATTACTACAGTGCAAGAACCTTTTGCTGCCTTTGCAGGGCTGGCAAATAAAACAGTAGAGCTTACCTATAACAGCACCCCGAGCTTTACCGGCGCTAAAACAGCACTTATACAAACCATGACAGACGAATACCGTTTAAGGAATTTAGTTTGGATAAACAACATGCGCAAAAGAGTGCTGGAAGCTACCAACGGAGAAGTTGGTTATATTTATGTACCAAGTACCGGCACCGACGGACAAACAGAATTGATGCGCCAGCTAAATGCGCAAACAGATAAAAAGGGACTGGTAATTGATGAACGCTTTAACAACGGCGGGCAAATACCAGATAGGTTTATTGAGATGCTCGACCGCCATCCCTTATCCTATTGGGCAACAAGGGATGGCATACCTAACGTGTATCCCCCAGCCAGCAACTTCGGCGCAAAAGTTATGCTGATGAATGGCTGGAGCGGTAGCGGTGGAGATGCCTTTCCTGATTATTTCCGCAAAAGAAAGATCGGGCCATTAATTGGCATGCGCACCTGGGGCGGCTTAATCGGCATTAGTGGCGCACCGGGCCTTATTGATGGAGGCAGCATAACCGTACCTACGTTTAGGATGTTTAACCCAGATGGCACCTGGTTTAAAGAAGGCCACGGCGTAGACCCCGATATTGAAGTACCGGAAGACCTTACCGCTATGGCGAAAGGTGTAGACGTACAATTAGAAAGAGCTATCTTGGAAGTTAGTACGCTCCTTAAATCCAAGCCTTATGCAGCACCAAAAGCACCTGCGTTTCAGGTAAGATAAAAAATAGCGTGCTTACATTTTTAGCCGGAAAATTAGTAGTATTAAATGCTGCTGGTTTTTCGGCAACAGATGATGCGCATGGGGCAGCGTTGTGGGTTACCGATAGCACGACCCTTGGCTCGCATGTAGTAAAAGATATTTTGCCAGGTACATCTGGCAGCGTTTCATACCATACTGCTTTATACAATGGGCTTATGTATATTACCTGCCGGGGCAGCTATCAGCTATGGCAAAGCGATGGTACCCCTGCCGGTACCAGTTTATTTACTGCATCAAACAGTATTAACCCTGTTAGGTTTTGTTCCTTAGATATTGGCTTTAGCTAATATAATTCATCTATTTATTTTAGTGGAAGCTGTTACGATATTACCAACGGCGGGCACGAGCTTACTAAGCTTGTAGCCACCATACCTACCAGCTTTTTTTTAACCGGCAACGGGAACTGGAGCAACCCCGCACTCTGCGCCGGTGGCATTGTTCCACCGTCAACCCTTCCCTCGGGAAGCGTAGTTACCATAAACGGCGCCTGCATTTTAGCTATAGCGCAACACATAGCCAGCGGCTCCACCCATATTATAGCCGCCGGAAAAAGCCTGGTAATAAACGGGTCGCTAACAATTACGTAAACCCTACATTAAAACAACCAGGTATTTATTAAAAGGTTTCCATTAAAAGTAAAAAGTAAAAGTAAAAGGATTGCTACTTTTTTTGTTACCCCAGCCAATACAACGGCTATGTGCAGCTGCGGTGGCATCGCACATTTCAACAAATACAGCAGCTATATCCAGCTTTTATTATGCCGCTTAGGGCTACTGCTACTCACAAAACATCACGCAGTGCAAATAGGCTTTCATTTTTATAAAGGCTAACGTAAAGCACATCTTTATACAAACAAAAAAACAAAGCGTATAATTTATTGCCGTTAAAATAAGCGCAAAAATGTTCTTTCGAAACATTTATTGGGCATAAAAAATTATTAATCCTATAACGCTCAAACAATGGTAAAGAGCCGGTTAATACTGAAACCTAAAATTAAAAGGGTTGTATATGCATCAATTGTAAAATACCCTAACAATTCGCTGGGTCAAGAACCCTCCTTTGGAGGGCAGGGGGGCTTTTTTATTACCTTATCTTTAACAAACTTTTGGGCTTAAAATGAGTCACACGCATACATTTTATTGTTTGTAATTTTAAAACGCCCATCATGAAACTTATTAAATTCACAGTCCTCTCTTTACTAATTGTTGGCAGTTTAGCTAGCCCATATAAAGCCAGTGCGCAGGATGAGGAGGAAGTTAGTTTTTCCAATTTTCAAAACGATTTAAGCCCTTACGGCACCTGGATGAATAGCGCACGGTTTGGCAGGGTATGGATATATAACGACGCATCTTTTAAACCCTACGCAACAAACGGGCATTGGGATTATACCAATTACGGCTGGAGCTGGGTAAGCGATTTCAACTGGGGCTGGGCACCATTTCACTACGGCCGTTGGGAGTACGACCAAATGTATGGGTGGATGTGGATACCAGGTTACCAATGGGCAAGCGCCTGGGTAAGCTGGAGCCAAAATGATGGGTATTATGGCTGGGCGCCGTTGGGTTATGGGCTGGGCATCAACGTGAGTTTTAACGCCATCCCCTATGACCGCTGGAATTTTATACCAAGGCAATACATGGGTAGCAGAGATTTTTATAACCACTATTCTTATGGCTCTGTCCAAAACAATTATTGTAGGAATTCCGTTACCATCAACAATTACTATAATGGCAGTGAAGGCAGGTTTACCCGCGGGCCCGAAAGAAGGGATGTTGAAAGATATACTAACAACCGTATAGAAGAAAGGCATATTGGGTTTAGGGATAGGCTGGTAAACAGAGATAATAATAATGGCCGTAACAACCAGCCAAACAATAATAATAATTGGGGCAGAAATAATAATAGTAATAATAAGGGCAGGGATAATAATGGACGCCCAAGCATAAATAATAACGGGCTTCAAAATAATAATGATCCACAACAAACAGGGCGCCACATGATAACCAGGGGCGATAACAACCGCATAAACCATACTACGCCTTTCCAGCCTGCAACAGATAATGGTAGAAATAATAACAACAGTCAGCAACAGCCCGGAAGAAATAATGAAATCAACAACAGTGCGCCATCGCAACCAGTAAGGGATAATAACCCAAGGCAGCAAAATGGCTTTGGAACTAACAGGCAAAACGAGCCGGCTAATAATAATGCTATGCTCGGAAATAATAATCCCGCAAGGCAACAGCAAGCACAACAAAGCAGGCTGCAACAACAAAACCAACAACTGCAAGTAAGGCAACAGCAAGCGCAACAAAATAGGCAGCAACAACAAAACCAACAACAGCAAGTAAGGCAACAACAACAAGCAAGGCAACAGCAAGCACAACAAAACAGGCAGCATCAACAAAACCAACAACAGCAAGAAAGGCAACAGCAAGCACAACAAAACAGGCAGCAACAACAAAACCAACAACAGCAAGCAAGGCAACAACAACAAGAAAGGCAACAGCAAGCACAACAAAACAGGCAGCAACAACAAAACATGGCAACGGCTACACAACAGCAACATGCAGAACAAAGAAATATGCCTACTAATAATAACCAGCCACAGCGGCAGTTTGGTGGTGTCAATAGAAGGAGTGGAAGAGAATGATAGCACCTCTGCTAAAATATAGGTGCTACTTAGGCGATGGAATATAACGGAGCAACCATTACTTGTATAAACTTGCAGACATTAATATAAAAATATAGCCCTATTGGATACTTTGGATTTATGCAGGATGTTGCTTTAAAGCGACATCCTTTTTTTAATTGTAAACATGAAAGATTTCATGTAAAATATTTTTAAAAGAAATAGTTGTACCACATTTATAGTTTATTATTTGGCATGTTATTTAATATATTATTGTTTAATAAACTTTTAAAAAATTACAATATGCAACACGATATACAGTTTGAACACGGCGACGTTAGTGGCGAAATTGCCGTAACGCTTGCAAATGGACAAACACTGGACGATTTTTGTGCCCAGCATATTGTAGATTATAACCGCGACCGCTTTGAAGCTTTTGCCCTGCGGGTATTTTTGGGTAAAGAAACGGTGATAACCATATATGCAGTAGATAAAATAAGGCAGGAAGATAGCAGCCTTAACCCAGAAAAAATTGCTGTTAAAAAATTCAAGATCAATACTATACCGGTTAACGAGTTATACAGTTACGTTGAGTCGTTAAATTTTACGCTTACTACAGGCAACTACCAATTGAAAGATATGGAGGTAACAAATAAGTAAAAGTAGTTGCCTATTTATAATTTTTGATGATGATCATTTAGGTACAAGCGCAATAGGGATAATAATTTCCCATCGGTTTTTTACGCTTGGGCTGCGAAGGTTAACATCCATTAAATGTGAGAACCTTATGCCAATAGTTGCCTGCAGCTCATTCCAAATTTTAGTATCGAAATATAATTCTGCCCCCAAACTGCGATTTTTAATATTTCTTAAGCTACCATCTGTAAACCTTGCGGTAGCAATAGTATGGTCGTAGAAAACATTGGCACGTACCCGTTGAAAAAATACAATATTGCCAAAACCCCAATCAGGATAGAATAATGGAAAATGGTAATTAGCACCGAGCTTATACATGCGCCTGGTACTTAACCCATCGTACCCGCGGGAGTAAGAAAAATTATTGCCAAACAATTCCTGCAGTGTATCCCTTGTTTGGTAAGCACCATTAATAACAAGGCTATGGTTACTAGCAAGCCCCGGAAAATATAAAGAAGCTGCCCCAACTAGTTTATGGGCCTTCCTAAAATTAAATGCATCCCT
>JAYVUJ010000006.1:0-12969 GCA_043788035.1 Ferruginibacter sp.
CTTTTTACTTTGTCGCCTACTTTTTTATTCCAGGTTACTATTTTCCCTTCGGTCATAGTATCGCTCAACAGCGGCATGCGTATCACTTCTGCCATAATATATATTTCTTATTGTGTTTATTTTAATTGAACATCGAAATTAATGCAAAAAAGGCAAATATGCCGTTGTTCGTTTATTAGTCCAGCTCTAATTTTAATCTTTCTTTTAATTCCTTTACCAATGGGTATTCTTCAATTATTTTCAGGTACTGCTGTTTTCTTGTTAATTGCTTATCTGTAACAATTGTTGCCTCAGCTGTTTCTATCACTACTACCTGGTAAGCAAGCGTACGGTTATTAAAATAATCTTGTAAATGCGGCACTAGCCCAGCCCGCTCCACTTCTATAAAAGCTTTGTGTATCTCGCCTTGTGTAACAATTTCAATGGTATTATTATCCATTACTTTTAAAGTGGCTAGCCTAAAATTAGTAACGGCACTAAAGTTGCTTTTTGTCCTAAGCTTTTCAATAAATTGCCCCCAGCAAACTGCTAATTCTTCGTTAGTAATGGCAACGGGTTCATTGTTGGCATTTTTATTTTGCTGCGTTATTTGCTGGCGTATCTTATTAAGCGAGCCAAGTGAAATTTTTGGTGCAATGGCAGTTTTTACGCCATCGCTGCTTTCGGGCGGTTTGGTAGGTATTATTTTTTTTATTGGGGTAGATGACGGCTCTTCAATTGTAAGCCTTGCTTCGGGCAGCGTATCCAAATTTTCTTGTTGATAGGGCTTAACTGCAATATCAGCCTGCTTTGTACCGGATGGCAATTCTTTAAGCTTTATAATAGGCAACGCCCTGAACGCTATTGTTTTTGCACCATCAAGCTGTTTTTTTTTACTTAGGCTACCATCATTCACTATTTCTAAAGCCTGTTGCAAATAGCTTAGTTTGATGATAGTAAGCTCTACATGCAAGCGTTTATTGCGGCTTTGCTTATAGTTCATCTCTGCCTCGTTCAAAATATTTAAGGCGCTGATGATAAAAGAGGCGGGTACTTTTTGTGCCGTCTGCAAATATTTCTGTTTAAAATCTTCCGCTACTTCCAGCAGCATGGCTACTTTGGCATCGCGGCTTACGAGCAGGTTGCGTAAAAATTCTGAGAAGCCATTTAGCACGGTATCGCCTTCAAAACCTTTGCGGTTAATTTCATCATACATCAATAAGCCACTGCTAAGGTCTTGCGTCAGCAAAAAATCGAGCATCTTAAAGTAATAGTCTTCATCCAGTATATTTAAATGCTCCAGCGTGTTGGTGTAGGTAACGGCGCCGTTGGTAAAGCTGACAATCTTATCCAAAATACTCAGGGAATCCCTCATGCAGCCTTCGCTTTTTTGCGCAATTACGTGCAAGGCGGCCTTATCGGCCTTAATGTGTTCTTTAACGCAAATTTCCTGTAGATGTTCTACTGTATCGTTATTGGTGATGCGCTTAAAATCAAAAATCTGGCAACGGCTTAAAATGGTTGGTAAAATTTTATGTTTTTCGGTAGTTGCTAAAATGAAGATGGCGTAGGGAGGTGGCTCTTCCAACGTTTTTAAAAAGGCGTTGAAGGCAGAAGAACTTAGCATGTGCACCTCATCTACAATATATACTTTGTACTTGCCGGCCTGTGGCGCAAAGCGTACTTGCTCTACAAGATTCCTGATATCATCTACCGAATTATTGCTGGCGGCATCCAGCTCATGTATATTCATGGAAGTGCCTGCATCAAATGAAATGCAGCTATTGCAAACGTTGCAGGCTTCGCCATCTTTGGTCTGGTTGAGGCAATTAATTGTTTTGGCCAATATCCTGGCACAGGTGGTTTTGCCTACGCCCCTGGGGCCGCAAAACAAAAAAGCATGTGCTAACTGGTTATTTTTAATGGCATTTTTAAGGGTGGTGGTAATATGCGCCTGCCCCACAACTGTCGAGAAATTCTGCGGCCTGTACTTGCGTGCCGATACTACAAACTTATCCATGTTGCAAATTACGAAAATTAAGTTTGATGCAAAAACACAATGATGTTTTCACGCAATGCTATTCATGCAAGTATGCGAAGGAGTAAAGCAGGTAAAAAATTCATAGAAGCCGGCTACGCAAAGGGTAAAACTGACAAGTTTAGCCGGGAAGTCGTAAGGACGGTAAGATAATTATTAAAAATAGTTTCCGCCTTCCCGTTTTACCGGCAAAAAAAATATAATTTGAAAAAACTCATAATTCATCACTCATCACTCATAACTCCTAACTTATAATTATAAAAAAGGGTGTCTTTTAAACTCTTTCGTCCTGTCGAATAAATACCGGTATGTAATTAGGTTGCGGCTTCGGAAAGTTTCGCCCAGGCTCTCTGCAATGTTGATCATTTTGGGGTTGAAATCGCCTATCCATTGCATTTCATATTCTGTGTACGATACCGATGGTGTCTGTATCACTGTGGCAGACTCTACTACAATAAATGCGTCGATGCCTTTGCCTTGCCACTCCGGTACAACGCCGAATACAATGCCACAAAATTTTTTATTAGGCGTAAATTTTTTAATCCATAAAAATTTCAATTTTTGAAGCAGTCCGAATTTACCATTTAAATGCTTAAACCACTGGTTTAAGTCGGGCAGGTTTACAAACATGGCAATCGGGTCTTCTTTGTAATAAACAAACCAAATAATGCGTTCGTCCATTACGGGCTTCATCTTTTTAAATAACAATACTACCTGCTCTTTCGCCATTTGTTTTAAGCCGCCATGCCCCGCCCATGCTTTGTTATAAATGGTGGTAAAATCGCTGGCATATTTTTCGAGGTTGTCTTTTTTTATGTGTTGGGATGTAAAATCGGGGTCCACATCAAAGTTGGCGTGGCGCTCAAACATTTTGGGCGTTAAGGGCGCTTGCGGATGCAGCCCAAAGCATATTTGGTGAAAGAAAGCCTTAAATCCATAGTTTTCGAATAGCTGCTGGTAGTACGGCGGGTTATAGTTCATACAATATAAAGGCTCGTTAAATCCTTTTGTTACAAGGCCCCACCAACGGTCGCGTTCGCCAAAATTTATGGGGCCGTCCATGGCTTCCATGCCGTTTTGTAGTAGCCATTGTTTGGCATTGTCTAATAAAAGGCTGGCAGCTTGCTGGTTGTTGATGCAATCGAAAAAACCTACGCCGCCTACAGGCACATCGTCGCCTTTATTTTTGTATTTTTTATTTACAAATGCGGCTATGCGCCCAATCAACTTGCCTTCGCCATCTTTTAAAAGCCAGCGCGCTGCTTCGCCAAAACGAAAGGCTTTATTTTTTTTTGTATCAAAAACTTCGTCTATATCCTTGTCCAGCGGGCGTATCCAGTTGGGGTCGTTTTTATATAATATTACCGCTACTTGTAAAAATTGTTTGGCGGTGGCGGCATCGTTTACTGGAAAAAGTTGCATCATAATTTTATAAAGAAGCAAATGTAGCTAAGCGGGTGCATACTTCAAAAGTGGAAGCGCTTTATTGGTTGCAGGAAATAGATTAGTTAAAGATGGCTGATTTATTTGCCGCAGATCCGCAGATTATTGACGGATTTACTCTACGGGGCATGGGCAGGACTGTATTGTGTAAAACCTTAAATTTTTAGGCTGTTAATATATTGAAGGGCCTTTGCATTGAAGCGCCAGGGATAGCAGCGGAAATCCTTTTTTGTCGGACCGCCCGCAAAAAAGATTGCAGCGGTAAGCCCGCCCGCAGGGCGCCCAAAATACACTATTTATTCAGGCTTATATCGGCCATAACGCCATAATGATCTGAGTAGGGGACTGTTAAGCGATAGTACTGGTTGACGGTAAATTTTTTGTCTGCAAGGATATAATCAATCCTCAAAGTAGGGGAAATAAAGCGGAAAGTGCGCCCGATGCCGGAGCCTTGTTGCAGGAATGCATCTTGTAAATTTTTGCGGATGGTAAAATAAGTGTAGGAGTTGGGTACGTCATTAAAATCGCCGCAAAGTATTACAGGGTATGGGCTTTTGTCTACAAAGCTACCTACAATTTCTGCCTGTGTGCTCCTAAACTGATAGCCCCGTTTTAATTTGCTCACGATGGTTTTAGAATCATCGAGCCCGCTTTTATCGCTGTGCTTTAATTCGGTAATGCTCTGGTATTCTTTTTTGCCAAAACGTACCGATTGCAGGTGGGTGGCAAATACGCGGAAGGTTTGGTTGTTATATTGCACATCAGCATAAATAAGCTGCTGTACAGATATGCGGTCGCCAAAATCAAAAGTGCCGGTGTTTACAATAGGGTATTTTGAAAAGATGATTATGCCTAACTCAGATTTTTTAAATTTATTTTCATAGCTGCGCTCATAATAATGGTAGGGGTAACCCATTTTTGTTAATTCAATAACGGTGGGGGCAAACCAGGTGGTATCTTCTGATTCTAAAAATTCTTCAAAACAAAGTATGTCGGCATTGCTTTTTTTAACTTCAGCAAACATTTGCCCACGGTAGGTAACGTCCTCTTTTTTTATTTTGCTGCGTTCATCCCAACTGGAAACATTCCATTGAAAAATACGCAGGCTGCCAGGCGCTTTAGCCTGGGTAAAAGTTTTTGGCAGGTGCCAGCTAAATACCACCGCCGATTGCTGCCAGCTCAACAGCAGTGCAATTACTGTAAGCCAGCTATAGCGCGACCGGGCGATTAGGGCACCAATTAAAAACAGTGCCATGGCAAAAAATAGCAGGGGGAAAATAAGCCCTAAGATGGCGATGAACCAAAACTCGCCAGCATTTAAAAATGGCTGGAGGCAGGCCAGCAAGTAAATAATTACAATTATAATATTGAGGGCTATAAATATGCGGGCTATTTTTTTTTGCTGGGCCAATGGTTACTTTTTTTATTGAACGAAAATAGTAACGTAATATTTAAATACGGTACTATAAAATTAAAAGGAAGTAACGGGCTATTGCCAAAACGTTACTTTTTTTGTTGTTGATTTATGCTGATTTACTTTTTTTACAATGTACAAAAAAACCTTTTTAGGCAGGAAATAATAGAAGTCGATGGTGGTGCAAAGATATATGGGATGCTGCTACTGCTGCCATTTTCAGGGGTTTACTACCAGCTTGCAAAATAACTATTTTTGAATTTCAAAATTTAACCCTTAAACCCTACCTTTGCGCCCGAAAACAGACCTAATTACAATAAAATTTGATTTATGGCCAATACAGGCAAAATAAAATCGATCATTGGTGCCGTTGTGGATGTGCAATTTGACAGCGACAGCAAGCTCCCGGAAATTTTAAACGCTTTGGAACTTAAACGTGGCAATGGCGACATTTTAGTATTGGAAGTGCAACAGCATTTAGGTCAGGATAGTGTACGTACCGTGGCGATGGATGGCACTGAAGGCCTTGTGCGTGGCATGGTGGTTACAGATACAGGCATACCTATTTCCATGCCTGTTGGCGAAGGTATTAAGGGCCGTGTATTTAACGTAACCGGCGATGCTATCGATGGGTTGGCACAGGTTAGCAAAGTAGGTGGGCGTGCGATACATGCCAAGCCGCCTTTATTTGAAGACTTAAGTACTGCCAACGAAATTTTATTTACCGGTATTAAAGTAATTGATTTAATTGAGCCTTACGCAAAGGGTGGAAAGATTGGTTTATTTGGTGGTGCAGGTGTGGGCAAAACGGTTTTAATTCAGGAGTTGATCAATAATATTGCGAAGGCATATAGTGGTGTTTCGGTATTTGCCGGCGTAGGCGAGCGGACCAGGGAAGGCAATGATTTGATAAGGGAAATGATTGAAGCCGGTATTATGAATTACGGCGATAAATTTAAGCATAGCATGGAAGAAGGCGGATGGGATTTAAGCGCTGTAAACCTGGAAGACTTAAAAGAATCAAAAGCAACATTTGTTTTTGGGCAAATGAACGAACCACCAGGTGCAAGGGCCCGTGTGGCATTAAGCGGTTTAACATTGGCTGAATATTTTCGTGATGGCGAAGGGACAGGACAAGGAAAAGACATTTTGTTTTTTGTAGATAATATATTCCGCTTTACACAAGCTGGCTCTGAAGTATCGGCCTTGCTTGGCCGTATGCCGAGTGCGGTGGGTTACCAGCCAACATTGGCCACAGAAATGGGCTTGATGCAGGAAAGGATCACTTCTACTAAAAACGGGTCAATTACATCTGTACAAGCGGTATATGTACCTGCGGATGATTTGACAGATCCGGCACCGGCTACTACTTTTGCGCATTTAGATGCAACGACTGTATTAAGCCGTAAAATTGCGGATCTGGGTATTTATCCTGCGGTTGATCCGTTGGATAGTACCTCAAGGATATTGACCCCATTAATTGTTGGAAACGAACATTACAATACTGCTAACCGGGTAAAATTAATTTTACAGCGCTATAAAGAATTACAGGATATTATTGCAATACTTGGCTTGGATGAGTTGAGCGATGAAGATAAACAAACGGTATCAAGGGCACGTAAAGTACAACGTTTTCTTAGCCAGCCATTTTTTGTGGCTGAGCAGTTTACTGGTTTAAAGGGGGTGTTGGTGCCAATAGAAGATACTATCCGCGGCTTTAATTCTATTATGGATGGCGAAGTGGATGAGTATCCTGAAGCGGCATTTAACTTAGTGGGTACGTTGGAAGATGCTATTGAAAAAGGCAAAAAATTAATGTCGGCAGCGCAAGCTTAGTAAGAAGTATGTAGTATTTAGTACTTTAGAGTATAGTTTTGGGTTGAAGGGTTTTATGCTCAGTAATAGTTGGCTTGCATGAGGTTAAAGATAAAAGCAGGTAGATGGGGGTGCATAACTCCAGAGAGTTAACGATTAGGCAACGTGCTATACACTTGGCAGAGGAAGTTTATAAAATTGTTGCGGATTTCCCTAAAGAGGAAAAGGTTGGTTTGACTTTGCAAGTTAAAAGATGTGCTGTACCCTTATACCAAGCAATATTTTTGAAGGTACAGGAAGAGCTACCAATAAAGAGTTTAAACAATTTTTGCAAATTTCTATGGGCTCTTGCAATGAATTGCAAACCCGGTTAGACCTTGCAAAAATATTTGCCTATATATCCGAAAAGGTAAATTATAAAATTAATGACGAAGTATTCAGGTATTTAAAATGACATTGGCTTTCTACAACACATTACCGGATAGTCAATAGTCTATATACTAAATACTAAGTACTAAATATTCATTTATGATCTTAGAAATTTTGACTCCCGAAAAGAAATTATTTAGCGGAGAGGTTTACGGAGTACAATTGCCAGGCATTACTGGTTTATTTGAAGTTTTAAATAGGCATGCACCAATGGTAAGTGCATTGAAGGCTGGTAAATTGAAGATATTAAAAGAGAAAAACGCTGTAGTTACCTATACCATACAAAGCGGTTTTGCAGAGGTGTTAAATAATAAGACTACCGTATTAGTTGAAGGGGCTGAAGAAGTAGCGTAACCTTTTTTTAAAATTATTAAGCCCGTGCATTTACTTGCATGGGCTTTTTTTGGCTATTATTTTTATTGATTTTTAACTTTCTTTTTAACAGAAAAACAAACTAATTCAACTGCGGGTCTATCGGAAAATTGATCATCATTTCATAATCGCCGCCTAAATGTTTCAGGCTGTCTTTCCATATTTCATCTGGTTGCTGATGAAATATTAGTTTTCGGGTAGCCGAAACTGTTAGCCAGCTTTTCTCTTTTAATTCATCTCCAAGTTGCCCGTTTCCCCAACCGCTATAACCAATAAAAAAACGCACTTTATTAAAATCGATTTTCTTATTTTTTACTAGCTCAGAGAGCTTTGCAAAATCGCCGCCCCAATAAATGCCTTCCATTACTTGGTGACCTCCGGGTACTTTTTCTGGGTATTGGTGCAAAAAATGGATGGTGTCCATCTGTACCGGTCCGCCATAATAAACAGGTATCGGAAAGCCATCAAACCCTGTCATTAATTCATCTAAAGTCTGCTCAAATTGTTTATTTAGTACAAAGCCAAAACTACCTTCCTGCTGGTGCTCGCATATAAAAATAACCGTCCGCATAAAATTCGGGTCTTTTAAGAAGGGGTCTGCAATTAACAATATGCCGGGAGCAGGTGAAATCATATTCCTAAAATAACTTATTATTTGATTGTAGAAAAATATTGAGCAACTTATTTTGTATTGGTTCATTTATACTAAAACCTTCGTTAAATTTACTATTTACTGCATTATATAATTTTTACAGCGATCTACTAATTTACTTTTACAAGTATGAAGAGAGTTTTCCCCATTATTACTGTGTTGATCCTTTTATCGTTATTGGGGATTATTTTTTTTCAGGTACTTTGGATAAAAGGTGCGCTGGTATCCGAAGAGCAAAAGTTTAGGGAACATATTATTATGGCAGCTTCTCAGGCATCGGCAGATATGGTAATGCAGAAAGAAAGCCTTATGCCGCCACCAATGAGAAAAAAAAGTAGTTCTATTTTTCCAAGCGACCGGTTGCAGATGGAGTTTTTTAAGCCTACTATAACACAACGCTATACAAAAGATGAGATTAAGGATATTATCCAAAAAGCCTTTAATAAACAAGGATTAAACAAGGTGGCTTTCGAGTTTGCCATTGGCAGTACCTCTATCATTGGCGATGAGATACAATCAGAAAATTATTATAAGCTGTTTATCGATTCTGCGCATAACAACCCAATGGTAGTGCCATTAGATTCGCCGGGCAGCAGTTCTGCACAAAACCTTTCGCCTGATGAGTTTTTGGTGATAATCGTGCCGCACGAAAAAAACATCATTTGGCAATCTATGACATGGCTTATTATTGGTGCGGTTATTTTTACCATTGTAATTGTTTGCGCATTTTTTATTACGGTAAGGGCACTGATTAAACAGAAAAAATTAAGCGAAATTAAATCTGACTTCATCAATAATATGACGCATGAATTTAAGACGCCGTTGGCAACTATTTCTTTAGCGGTTGATGCGCTTAAAAATGAAAAGGTAATTAACAACCGGGAGAAGATGGATTACTTTACAGGCATCATCAAAGAAGAAAATAAAAGGATGAACAAGCAGGTGGAAACCATATTGCAGGCGGCTTTGCTGGACAGGCAAGAGGTGCAGCTAAACCTTCAAAAACTACATGCGCATGAGCTAATTACCAGTGCGTTAAACAATATTAATTTACAGGTAGAAGAAAAAAAGGGCAGGCTGGAAATTAATTTATCCGCCACTAAAGATTTGTTGATGGCAGACGATGTACACTTTACAAACCTTATAAGCAACTTGCTCGATAATGCTGTAAAATACTCAAAAGATAACCTGCAGATTAAGATAAGCACGCAGACCGCTGGCAATATTTTTAAAGTAAAAATAGAAGATAATGGCATTGGCATGAACAAAGAAACAGTAAGCCGCATTTTTGAAAAATTTTACCGGGCGCATACCGGCAATCTCCATAATGTAAAAGGGTTTGGGCTTGGCTTAAGCTATGTAAAAACGATGGTAGAAGCCCACCATGGTACTATTAAAGTAGAGAGCGTGCCTGGCAAAGGCACTACTTTTTTCTTAAGCTTTCCATTAAGCAAAACGTAGTTGATTTAAATAATGCTTACCTTAATAATTTTGTAAAAGCCTTTTAAATTAATGGTACATTATTGTTTCATGCCCTTAATAGTCATCAACAAAAAATCCAAACATTTTGAGTAGTCCAATACCTCATTATCGTTGCCAATTTTTTTATGTTGAAATAATAATCAGCCAAATTTTTATAATATTTTTTTTCTAATTGTACTGCGATAGCTTTTAGTCCCAACTTTTCAATTAGGAACCATTTTTCTAATAACCTTGCAGACCGGGTGTTGCCATCTTGAAATGGATGGATCTTCACAAAAACTAAATGGATGTAAGCGGCGAAATAAAAAGATGAAAAAATCATCGATTCCCGCCGCTTGTAAAAATTTTATATCCTCAAAAAGTTTTTCTAATTCACTTTTTAATTTTGAAGGTTCTGCTGCTGTATATTCAATCCGGTCATCGCTATTAATAACAAACATTGGGTTAGTCCTAATAGCTCCTTGCTGGCTTTTAGGCAAAAGGTTGGCGCTTAAAATAGCATGAGCTTTTTGTAGATTGTTAAAGGTCAGTTTATTTTGTAAAATAGATTGGTAAGCTAAAAACAAATCATCAGCTTTTTTGTGTAGTTGGACTGGTAAGGTATTTTCATAAATTTATGTTTGAAGAAACTATCGAAATCGATATTTTCTCCTTCGATCCTGGATGAATAAACGGATGATACCGCAGCATAAAATTGAAACTGGTCAACTGGTGTACCGTCCTTCTCCAACTCGTTTAATACTTCTACTGGCGAATATTTAATTCCATCTATGTAAGATGGTAGTAATGCATCACTATGTATTCTTAGATTCACCTTTGTAAAGATACCTATTGAAAATATTGAATTTTATAAAAATCACATAGGCTCCTTGTTTATGTATGATAAGAATTGCCTGCTATCTCCAATTATGTAAGTTAGATTTTTTAACCATAAATTTTTAAAAGTAAGTCTGAACAAAAAATCTATAAAAATTTATTTTTTGCTAAAAAAGTAATCCACAGGTTATACACCGTTATTAACAGTAAATGCACTATAAACTACTAGTAATAACCCCTAAAACGCACTCTGCCACTCATTTTCAGGGTGTGCATAAAAATCTTTTTCTTAATAGTAGTAAGAAGGTGGGAAAAAGTGTTATTTTGTGTGAATTATCTATTTAAAATACATAATTCAAGCTATTAATGACAGGTTTTCTCGGTGAATATGAAGTTACTATAGACGCCAAAGGGCGTTTTCTTGTACCAGCGGCTTTAAAAAAGCAGTTGGCAGAAGAAGGTGCCCACCAGTTTGTCATTAACCGGGGATTAGATTTTTGCCTGAGCTTATACCCAATGGAAAGTTGGGATCCGCTATATGCCAAAATTAGTAAACTAAATGATTTCGACATCAAAGCAAGTGCTTTTAAACGCCGCTTTTTAAATGGCGCATCAAAAGTAGAATTAGATAGTGCCGGAAGGTTATTGCTGCCAAAAAATTTAATGGAATATGCCAAATTAGAAAAAGATGCAGTGCTGGTTTTTGTAGGCAATAAAATTGAGATTTGGGATAAAATAAAATACAAAGAGTTCTTTGAATCTTTTTCACAGGAAGAATTTAAGGTAATGGCAAATGAAGTAATGGGCTCAAAATCTGACAGCTAAAATTAATTGTATGGCAAATCAAGGGACAGCACCAGGCAATCAGTTAGCAGAAGATGATGAGTTTGTTTACCATGTGCCGGTATTATTAAAGGAATCTATTGAAGGGCTGGCCATAAAGCCAGATGGGATTTATGTGGATTGCACTTTCGGTGGTGGCGGACATAGCCAAGCAATTTTAGACTGCCTCAGCGAAAAAGGAAAACTAATAGCATTTGACCAGGACGGTGATGCTAAAAAGAACTTGCCGCAAGATGAAAGGGTAATTTTTATCCCACAAAATTTCAGGCATTTGCAACGGTTTTTAAGGCTGCATAAAATTACAAAGGTAGATGGCATACTGGCCGACCTAGGTGTTTCAAGCCACCAGTTTGATGAAGCTGGCAGGGGTTTTTCTATCCGCTTTGATGCGGCTTTGGATATGCGGATGGACCAGCGCCAAACAACCACTGCGGCAGATGTATTGAAAAACTTTACCGAACTGCAGCTACATAAAATGCTGGAGCAATATGGCGAAGTAACCAATGCGAAAACGCTGGCTAAAACCATCGTGCAACAACGGGCATTAACATCTATAAAAACTATTAACGAGTTTAAGCAGGCGGTAAAAGCAGCCGTAAAAGGAAATCCGCAAAAATATTTTGCACAAGTTTTTCAGGCATTAAGGATTGAGGTAAATGACGAATTAGGTGCGCTTAAAGAATTATTGCAGCAAATCCCTGTTTTGCTTAGACCCAATGGCAGGGTGGCTATCATAACATTTCATTCTTTAGAGGATAGGCTGGTGAAGATTTTTTTTAAAGCAGGTACCTTTTCAGCAACGGAGACAGATGATATTTATGGCAGCCGGCCGGATAACCCATTAACCATCATCACAAAAAAACCAATATTGCCTGGAGCCGCAGAAACAAAACAAAATAAAAGGGCAAGGAGCGCAAAGCTAAGGGTGGCAGAAAAGAAATAAAATTTTGATTTCTGATGTGAGAAGAGGATGAAAATTTGGGATTGGAAAACAGATAAAAAAATGGTAAAGGTGCCCTACTTATTTGATGATTTTTATCAAAAGCTTTAACATAAAAAAGAGGCTTTTATCAGCTTAAATATTAAAATAAAGGTTACGATTTTTGGAAGAAGAAAAAAAAATATCAGCGCAGCCAATTGGTAAAAAGCTTGACTGGAAAAAGTTTTTAAGCCATGAGTGGGTTGTAAGGAATATTCCGTTTTTTTTATTTTTAGCGGTGCTTGCAGTATTATATATCTACAACGGGCACTATGCAGATAAGATAACGAGAAAAATAGGCGCAACAGAAAAACACATTAAAGAACTGGAATACGAATATAAAACAATAAAGAGCGAAGTAATATTTAGGAGCAAGGCAAGCGAGCTGGTTAAAGCAGTAGAACCATTGGGTTTGAAAGAATTGACGGCAGCGCCGGTACTGCTGGATAGCACAATAGCAAAAGCTCCATAAGCTTACCGAAACGTGTTTAGTGAACGAACTTTTCAAAATTTGTTCAAGGTAATTTGTCCCTATCTGCAACTAGAAAATAATAGAGCATAACTGTTATAAAAAGTAATAGGCAATAATAAAATATTAATAACGAAATCTACTAAAATCCGCTAAGGTTTTCCATTTTCTTTTTAAGGGAGATAAGGGAATTATTATAACGGCTACCTACTTTGGAAGTAAAAAAAGACATATTATG
>JAYVUJ010000007.1:0-8056 GCA_043788035.1 Ferruginibacter sp.
AAAGCAAAACCATTTTTGATGGCACTTTAGATGGGGAAGGCAATGCTTCCATTAAACCAACTTTTGAAACTGAAGGCGCCGCGCCAGGCATGCTAAGCGCCAATATGGTTATAAAAGTATTTGAGCCAGGCGGAAGTTTTAGCATTGATAATATGACCGTGCCTTACAGTCCGTACGCCAGTTATGCCGGGCTTAAATTACCAGAAGGCGAAAAGCCATTTGATTATTTACTAGCAGGCACAACGCAGGCCACGCAACTGGTAAATGTAGATAGCAAGGGTAATTTGCTAAGTGGCAATACAGATGTAGAAGTACAATTCTATCGCATACAATGGCGCTGGTGGTGGGATAATAATGGCGATAACCTAAGCAACTTTACACAAAATGCATATAATAAATTAATTAAAAAAGAAAACGTAACGCTTACCAACGGCAAGGGGCAGTGGCAGTTTGGTACATCAGCCAACGAATGGGGCCGCTACCTTATTTTGGTGAAAGATATAAAGAGCGGCCATACTACAGGATCTACTTTATATATTGATGAGCCAGGCTGGCAAAGCAGGAGTGGCAACGACGACCAAACAGCCGCATCTATGTTAAGCTTTACAAGCAGCAAAGAAAAATACAATGTGGATGAGGAAGTACAGCTGAACATACCCAGCAGTAAAGGCGGGCGTATTTTAGTAAGCCTGGAAACTGGCAGCAAAGTAATTAAAACATTTTGGCAGGAAACTGCGCAGGGACAAACCGTAGTAAAATTTAAAGCCGAACCATCAATGGCGCCGAACATATACGCAACGGTAAGTTTGTTGCAGCCACATGCGCAAACCATTAATGATTTGCCGATAAGGATGTACGGTTCTATCCCCATTTTTGTGCAAGATAAAAATACTATCTTAAAACCGGTACTAACAATAGCCAGCAGCATTAAGCCAGCGCAAAATGTATCCTTCACCGTAAGCGAACAACAGGGTAAAGAAATGACTTATAGTGTGGCTATTGTGGATGAAGGACTGCTTGATTTAACCAGGTTTAAAACACCCAACCCGCATGAAGCGTTTTATGCAAGGGAAGCATTAGGCGTAAAAAGCTTCGACTTATTTGATTATGTAATTGGCGCCTGGGGCGGAGATTTGGAACGGATTTTAACCATCGGCGGCGATGCGGAAAGCGGGCCTATAAAACAAAAAACCGCTAATAGGTTTAAGCCGGTCGTGCAATACATTGGGCCATTCCATTTAAGTAGTGGGCAAAAGCAGGTTAAAACTTTTACGCTGCCCGCATACATTGGCTCTGTTCGTGCCATGGTAGTAGCAGCGCATGAAGGAAGCTATGGTTCAGCCGAAAAAACAGTCGCCGTAAAGAAGCCTTTAATGATGCTGGCAACAATGCCAAGGGTACTAGGTCCGGGAGAAACCATCAAGT
Source organism: Ferruginibacter sp. (assembly GCA_043788035.1). GTDB lineage: Bacteria > Bacteroidota > Bacteroidia > Chitinophagales > Chitinophagaceae > Ferruginibacter. Next base: position 1,426 of record JAYVUJ010000007.1, read on the forward strand.
TGCCGGTAACTATTTTTGCTATGGAAAAAAATATCCATACAGTAAATATTTCCTTGCAAGCTAACCCATTTTTAGAAGTTGTAGGGGCAGCTACACAGTCCATTAGCTTTACACAAACCGGCGAGCAGATGGCTTATTTTGATGTGAAAGTGAAACCCAATGTGGGCATTGGCAAAGTGAAATTACTGGCAAGTTCCGGTGACGAAAAAGCAGATTATGAGCTAGAGCTTGACATCCGTAACCCTAACCCGCCGGTAACCAGAGTAAGCGAAATTACATTGGCACCCGGCCAGCAATGGAACACGGTAGCAGCGGCTATCGGCGTTGCCGCAACAAGTACTGCCACAGTAGAAATTAGCAGCTTGCCCTCCATGGATTTGCAGAAGCGGCTGGACTATTTAATTGAATACCCGCATGGCTGTATCGAACAAACAACGTCTGCTATTTTTCCTCAGCTGCTGCTGAACCAGTTAACAGATTTAGACGATTATAAAAAATCGCTGGTAGATAAAAATGTAAAAGCCGGCATTGCGAGGATACAAAATTTTCAACGCCCTGATGGTGGCTTTAGTTACTGGCCAGGTGGCAGCGAAAGCGATGAGTGGGGCAGCAATTATGCCGGCAACTTTTTGGTGGAAGCTCAAGCCAATGGTTTTTTTGTAAGCGATAATTTATTACAGCAATGGAAAAACTATCAGCGCAGCAAAGCCAATAGCTGGGTAGTTAACAGCACTAATTTTTATGGTGCAGGCCTTACGCAATCGTATAGGTTATACACGCTTGCACTAGCCAAAGCACCGGAGCTTGGCGCAATGAACCGGATAAAAGAATTTAAGTATTTATCGCCGGAAGCCAAGTGGCGGCTGGCAGCCGCTTACAAGCTCGCCGGCCAGGATGCAGTGGCGCAGTCGCTTATTAGTGGCTTGCCTACAACGTTTGGGGCAAGGGCAAACCCGGGCATCACATTTGGCTCCGTGCTAAGGGATGAAGCGATGGTTTTAGAGACGCTAACTATTATGGGTAAGCGCAGTTTGGCTGCACAATTGTTACCTACCATTGCCGCCAGCCTATCGCAGGATAGTTGGTACAGTACACAAACAACGGCCTATGCTTTAATTGCCATTGCAAAGTATTGTGGCAAAAATCCATCCGGTTCAAAAATTATTGCAAAAGCTACTGTTGGCGCAAAGCCAGTCGATATCAATTCGGCTTCGTACATCCGCCAATTGCCGGTGAAATTTAAAAATGGCAGCGCCAATATTTTGATAAGCAACAAGGGAACTAACACTTTGTATGTGCGGCTTATAACAAAAGGGCAGCCATTAGCGGGTGATAGTTTAAAGGTAAATAATAATCCTGCGGTGCTGGATATGTCGGTGAGTTACCTCACCCAAAATGGTACGGCAATCGATGTCAATAAATTAGAGCAAGGCACCGACCTTATAGCCAAAGTAGTTATTAAAAATCCTGGTAAGCGGGGCACTTATACACAAATGGCTTTAACGCAAATTTTTCCTGGCGGCTGGGAAATATTGAATGCACGTATGCTTGGAGGGGAAGGCGCATTTAAATCGTCGTTCTCTACTTACCAGGATATCCGCGACGATCGTGTGTACACCTATTTCAACATCAGTGAAAATGAAACGCTTACTTATTATGTTCAGTTAAATGCATCGTACCTGGGGCGTTTCTTTTTACCTGGAACCTTTGCTGCCGCTATGTATGATAACAGCATTAACGCAGGCGTAAACGGCAGATGGGTGGAGGTAGTGAAGGGTAATTAATTATAAATATCCGCCGGTGGCTTTCAGCACTGGCGGTTTTTTTGTTAGAGCTAATACAGCAGCCATGTGCGACTACAGTGGTGTTTCACTCATGTACATTGGTTCTTTTTGGTACTCTTTTTCAATTTGCTACCTTTTCCATTTATTTGTAAGGCTTACTTTTATCTTACTTAAATAAACTTGGCATAAAAACGATTTAAAAAATCTTCCTGAAAATGCCTGAAAAATAAAATGTAGCGTACATCTTTAAATAAAAACATTATTACTTAATAAATATTTAGATATTAAATCATTTAAAAAAAGCACTCATTATACAATTACCCAACCTCCGCAGCAAAACAACAATAAAATTGTTAGTCTTGCTAGGCTTGTTAACCTGGTTTTGGCTAGCGTTGCCAAGCCAGCTATTTAATGCCCCAACCAGTTATATCATTGAAGATAGAGAGGGCAATTTATTAAATGCCACCATTGCTGCAGATGGGCAATGGCGGTTTCCTCCCAACAAAAATGTGCCGCAAAAATTTATTGATTGTATTACTACTTTTGAAGACAAGCGTTTTTACTATCACCCCGGCGTAGACCCGATTGCCATTGGCCGTGCATTGGTAAAAGATATTAAAAATAGGGAGTCCGCACAAGGCGGAAGTACGCTCACCATGCAGGTGGTAAGGCTTTCAAAAAAAGATAACAAACGTAGCATCTGGAACAAAATAAAAGAAAGTATAGTAGCGGTAAGGGTAGAACTAGCTTATTCAAAAAAAGAGATACTTTCCATGTATGCTGCCAATGCTCCTTTTGGCAGTAACGTGGTAGGTTTAGATGCGGCATCCTGGCGTTACTTCGGGCGTAGCCCCGATAAATTAAGCTGGGGCGAAATGGCGGCATTAGCAGTTTTGCCCAATTCTCCTTCATTGGTACATCCTGGGAAAAACAGGGATGTACTGTTAAAAAAAAGAAATAAGTTATTAGATAAATTACTGGCAGATAAAAAAATGGACCAAAGCAGTTGCAGCCTTGCCAAGCTGGAACCTTTGCCCGGTGCACCTTTAGTATTGCCTCAAAATGCCCTGCATCTTTTTCAACGTTTTAAAAATGATAATAAATCCGTTAAAGCTGAAACGAAAATTATAACTACAATAGATGGCAGCTTACAAAAAAGCGTAGCCAATATCCTGGAGCAGTACCATGCCATATTAAAAGGCAATGGCATTAACAACACCTGCGCATTGGTGCTGGATGTGGAAACAGGCAACACGCTGGCATACGTAGGCAACATCACCGACCCACGCAATAAAGAAATGGAAAGCGATGTAGATGTTATTGCCGCACCCCGAAGCCCGGGCAGTGCATTAAAGCCCATTTTATATGCTTCTATGTTAAGCGATGGATTGATATTGCCTAACTCCATCATAGCCGATATACCGATGCAGATAGGAAATTATGCGCCACAAAATTTCGACCTTGGTTATGATGGAGCGGTACCAGCTGCGAATGCGTTGGCACGTAGCCTCAACATTCCGGCAGTAAAGTTATTGCAGCAATATAAGTACCAGCGTTTTTATGAAACCTTGCAGCAGTGTGGCATTACAACCCTCAACCGCCCTGCGGATACTTACGGGCTAAGTTTAATTTTAGGTGGCTGCGAAGTAACTATGTGGGATCTTGCCGGCGTGTACGCATCTATGGCACGTACGTTAAGCCATCAAACAAAAAACCATGGCCTGCTGGAAACAAAAGATTTTCATCCACTCAATTATAAATTATCAACTAGCAACAATAAGCCAATAGCAAAAAATATCCCTTTAGATGCAACGTCCATCTGGTTTACCTTCCAGGCAATGAAAGAAGTGATGCGCCCGGGCGAAGAAGGCTTATGGCAGCAGTTCACATCTTCCCAAACCATAGCGTGGAAAACCGGTACCAGCTTTGGTTTTAGGGATGGATGGGCTATTGGCGTAACACCAAAAAATGTAGTTGCGGTATGGGTTGGCAATGCCAATGGGGTAGGCCGGGCGGGGCTGGTAGGCGTACAAACGGCAGCACCAATACTGTTTGATATCTTTAGGATGCTACCCACCGGCAACTGGTTCCAAAAGCCTTTGTATAATTTTTCGTTTGTGCCAGTATGCAGGCAAAGCGGCTACCGGGCAAACATCGATTGCCCCGATGTGGATACTTTATTTATGCCGCCCAATGGCAACAAAGTACCACTTTGCCAATACCATAAAATGCTTAACCTCGATGCAACCGGCCAGTACCGGGTAACCCAGGATTGCGAAAGCCCATCTGCCATGCAGCATAAAAGCTGGTTCGTTTTATCGCCCGCAATGGAATATTATTACAAGCAAAAAAATGCCGATTATAAAGTGACACCCGCATTTAAAGCTGGCTGCATGTTTGGCGAAACTGGTAAACTAATTGAAATTATTTACCCACAGGAAAATGCAAAAATTTATGTACCGCTGGAAGTAAGCGGCGAAAAAGGAAAAACTATTTTTACGGCCGCACATAGAAGGGCCGGCGCAAAAATTTTCTGGAGCCTGGATGAAAGTTTTATCGGCACTACCCAAAACTTTCACCAAATAGCACTTAACCCCAGTGCGGGTGAACATATTATTACGCTGGTAGATGAAAATGGCGTGAGTGTTTCCAGGCAGTTTGAAATTTTAGAGAAAGAAAGGGATTGATGTACAGTAAAGGGTTGCATTAATTCTTTTTTAAATGATATTTTGAGTTAGAAAAAAATAAAAATTCTTCCTACTTTTAATAACAATAAATGCTCAGCTAATTTTTATTATTAGATGCGAACTTTAATACAGGCAAAGTATTTGTAATAGCACAAACAATTAAAAAATATATTATGGCATTGGAAATGGTAGATGACCCGCAAGAAAACGAAGATAATGGAGGAAGCGGCAGTAGCGGCGGGGGCTTTGGCTCATCGGGCGGCGGTGGTGGGTTGGGTGGCTTAGGTGGCTTGCTCAATTTTTTGCCGCTTATATTTGGCATGTTTGGCAACCGTAACAGCAGCGGTAATAGTGGCGGTGGCGGCAAAGGGGGTTGCGGTGGATCAAGCCTTATTATCATTTTAGTTATAGCTGCAGGTGCCTATTTTTTATTACGCAACCAGTCTTGTTCAAGCGGCTTATCAAGCATCACCAATGCCGTATCTCAATTTACAAGAGGCGGAAAACTAGACCCTAACGAATTTAAAAAAGCCAGCGTGTACGAAGGCCTAGAAGATGACAATACCAAAAACCCATTGCCTGAAAGCGTTAGCCTGCTTAAGTTTGCGCCCGACAGGCAAAACCAGGGCAAGCAAGGAAGCTGCGTTGCATGGAGCAGTGGCTACGCTGCACGCAGTATTATAGAAAGTGCCAGCACGGCGCAAAACCCTAATAGTGTGGCGTTTAGCCCGGCGTTTTTGTATAGCCAGATCGGTCTAGATAATTGCCAGGGATCGTACATTATAAAAGCTATGCAATTTATGACTGACAAGGGCGCGGTGCCTTTTACCCAGTTTCCTTACGATGAAAATAATTGCAGCCGGCAGCCAACCAGCGCAATGATGAATGCCGCTGCTCAGAACCGTATGCATGGCTATAACCGCTTAACCGAAGATGCTGGCGTTACTAAATTAAGCCTCCGTGCAATTAAAGAACATCTTGCAAAAGATGCGCCGGTAGTAATTGGCATGATGGTAGGCGGTACTTTTATGGAAGGTATGATGGGCCAAAAAGTATGGCACCCAACAAGCAATGATTATACCCAGACGGGGTTCGGTGGGCATGCCCTTTGTGTAATTGGCTATGATGACAGATTGGAAGGCGGCTCTTTCCAGATAATGAATAGCTGGGGCCCTCAGTGGGGCGAAAATGGTATTGGCTGGGTGCGCTACAACGACTTTAAAGAATTTGTAAGGGAAGCATATGGCATTGACCCGCTGCCTAAAAAAGGAGCAGCTTTAAATGTAGATTTCGAATGTACCATCGGGCTGGTTAATAACGATACAAAGCAATACATCCCATTAAAAACAGCCACTGCCAATACCTTCACCACTAACACGCCTATACGCAAAGGCACCAAGTTTAAAATAGAAATTAAAAATGCGTTAGAGTGTTATATTTACCTGTTTACACCCAACCCTGCAGGCAATAGTTTTGTGCTGTTCCCGTACAAGCCAATCCACTCGCCATACTGTGGTATCACGGGTTACAGGCTTTTTCCTAAGGGGCAGTCCATACGGGCAGATAGCCTCGGCACTAAAGATTATATGGGCATAGTAGTAAGCAAAGAAGCGCTGGATTATACCGCCATCAACACCGCCATTAACAGTAGCAGCCAGCAAAATTATGGTGCCAAATTAAACGATGCCATCAGCAGGACTGCGATAAAAAATGTACGCTACAGCAACACCAGCAACGGCGGTATTTATTTTAAGGCAGACGCTACCGATAAAAATAAAGTAATTGGTTGTGTGGTAGAAATTGAAAAGCAATAGGTCGTAGGTGGTTTTCAGTCTATTGTTTTTTGTTGTTACAATTTGCAGGATATTCCTAAAACACAAAGCCTGCTGTATTAATTTTTAATTTTTAATTCTTAATTAAATTTCTTGTTGATCCGGCCAATACAGCAGTCATGTTGAGCTTCATAGGCGGCGCACTGTTGTACTTTGGTTTTTCAGGGATCTTTTACCACTAGCTATGGGGCGTATTGGTAAGGCAAGCTTATTAAATATTTCTTAATGAATGCTGCAGGTACAACCAGTTTCATCAATAAACAATAATCGTTTTATCTTAATAGCATGAAACATAAACTATTTCTTATAGCTATTGTGCTATTATCAA
>JAYVUJ010000008.1:0-3197 GCA_043788035.1 Ferruginibacter sp.
TTTACGCCCCCATACATATTTGCATTGCATACAGCTACCAGCTTGTGTACGATATAAAAGATGCCTTACTATTTTTAAAAGAAAAATATACAGAAAATATACCTTCTTTAATAACGTTTGCAAGTGGCCCCAGCCGTACCGCCGATATTGAAAAAACATTGGTAACAGGCGTACACGGGCCTAAAGAGGTATATTTATTTTTGGTAGATAAAGAAAGCTAAAAGTACAGCGATAGTCACATGAACATAACCTCGGGCAAAAATATTTACTTTCTTTCCGACTTTCACCTCGGTGCGCCCAATGCTGCGGCCAGCCTGCAAAGAGAAAAACGTATTGTGCAATTTTTAGATTCAGTTAAAAATAATGCAGCACAAATTTTTATAGTAGGGGATATGTTCGATTTTTGGTTTGAATACAAACATGTGGTACCACGTGGCTATGTCCGGTTATTGGGCAAATTGGCCGAACTTACAGATGCTGGGATCATTATCCATTTTTTTGTAGGCAACCACGATATGTGGATGCGTAATTATTTTCAGACAGAACTAAACATACAAGTTTATTATGAGCCAGTTTATTTTGAATTTAATGGCAAAAAGTTTTTAGTTGGGCATGGCGATGGGCAGGGGCCAGGCGACTATGGTTACAAGTTTTTAAAGAAAATTTTTCGTAACCCCATCTGTCAGTGGATGTTCGGGGTATTGCCGCCTTCCTTTGGATTGGGCATTGCTAATTATTTTTCTAAGATGAGCAAAGAAGCAGCTACCAAAACCGACAAAGATTTTTTAGGGGAGGACAAAGAATTTTTAGTTATTTACAGTAAAGAAATTTTGCAAAACGAGCATATTGATTATTTTATTTTTGGCCATCGGCATTTGCCCCTAGATATTGCCTTAAAAGAAAATAGCCATTATATAAATTTAGGCGAATGGATTAATTTTGACAGCTACGCTGTATTTGATGGCGAATTGACCACGTTGAAATACTTTAATAAATGAGTACCACCCTACAAAAAATAATATTGCTTTTTAGTTTGTTTGTTTTTCTAGCCACGCATGCAATAGCGCAAGATTCAGCTTTTGTGTATAGCAAAACTTTGCCGGGTGATTTTACTTATTTTGCCATCGATAACCTGGATGATATTTTTTTAATCAGCAACACTGATCAGCTAAAAAAGATAAGCCCTAATGGCGACTCTGCTATTTTTAATGATGTACGCAAGTATGGTAAACTATTTACCATCGATGCTACCAACCCATTAAAAGTACTGTTGTACTATAAAAACTTTTCCACCATTGTTGTGCTGGATAGGTTTCTCAACATCCGCAATACCATCAACCTCCGTAAACAAAATATCTTTAAAGTAAAAGCCATTGCAGCATCTTACGATAATAATATTTGGGTGTTTGATGAAGGCGATGCAAAGCTTAAAAAAATAGATGATGGCGGTGATGTATTATCCGAAACAACAGACTTTAGGAATATATTCGATACAATACCTTCGCCCACGCAAATTGTTGACCGCGATGGGTTTGTTTATTTGTACGACCCTGCAAAAGGCTTTTATACCTTTGATTATTATGGCGCTTTAAAAAGCAGGCTCCCCTTTTTAAATTGGAGCAATACAGCAGTGGTGGCAAATACCATGTACGGGTTTAACGAAACATCTTTGTTTCAATACAAGCAAGGCTCTTTAAATTTAAGGGAGTATAAACTACCGCTTTCTTTTAGCGGCGCTGTACAAATAAAGGCGGGCAACAACAAAGTTTATGTGCTGCAAAAAGATGGGCTTCAGCAATTTTTAGTAAAATAATATAGCCGTATTGTAATATTTTTACGCATGGATTTTTTAGATCAAATTTATTTCAACAATACCATCAGGAGTTATTGTATTGTGGGCGGCATTATATTATTAGCGTTGCTTTTAAAACGCTACTTATCCCGCTACCTGGTTTCTTTATTTTTTTTATTGATTAAAAGAATATGGAAAAATGTTGGCAAACAAAGCTTTATCAATTTAGTGGCGGTTCCTTTTGAATGGTTTATCCTGATTTTAATTTCTGTGTTTGCAATTGACAAACTTATATTTCCAACTATTTTTTTCTATACTGTTTACGGGCATACCACGGTAGATATTATTAGCCGGGCCGCCACCGGAATTATTATTGCAGCATTTATTTGGCTGGTGCTTCGATTGACTGATTTTGTGGCGCTGGTGCTGGAAGAAAATGCTAAGCTTACCGATGATGCAAGGGACAACCAGCTTATTATTTTTTTAAGGGATTTCCTTAAAGTTATTATTGGTATTATTGGCATGTTGCTAATAATTAAAGCTTGTTTTAACCAGCCATTAGGCAGTTTGTTAACAGGGTTAAGCATTGTAGGGGCCGCACTTGCATTAGGTGCTAAAGAAAGCCTTGAAAACCTGATAGCTTCTTTTATTATATTTTTCGACAAGCCATTTTTTGCCGGCGATACCGTTAAAGTAAACAACATAACCGGGCGTGTAGAAAGGATAGGCCTTCGCAGCACAAGGATATTGACTGCCGATAAAACAATTGTAACCATGCCTAATAAGCAAATGGTGGATAGTATTGTAGATAACTGGAGTATGCGTACCCAAAGGCGTGCAGAAATAGTATTAGAACTATCTGTAAAAACTTCGGCAGGTAAAATTGAAAATGTTGTAGCAGAACTTAAAACTATTATGGCGGAACATGCCGAAAACTTGTCGCCATTCTCCGTATTTTTAAAAGAAGTCAACAAAAACGGTATCACTGTAGTAATAGAATATTTTACGCCAATAATAGCCATGAGCGATTTTGATGCGCTAAAACAAGCCATCAACTTTCAAATAAAAAAATTGCTGGAAGAAAATACAGTGGAGTTTGCGGGCGAGGCAAATACAATTATTATAAATAATGATGTGGTGAAGCAGTAATAAGTAAGTGAATACTATCTTCTATATTTCAAAGCAGGGTTTTTGTTTTACATGAAAAATATAGGATATAAAAATAAGGTGCTCTTTTTTATTACTTCATAAATTATCACCTAAGGGAAAACTTCAACTTTTATTTCCCGGTAATTGCCTTTCTTTTATGCATACCGTTTGGGATGTTCTGCAATCTCTTTTAATCTTTTATTTACAGAGGGCATAAAGCGGATGCCTAATCCTTCAGAACGATCTTCCTGCCATT
>JAYVUJ010000009.1:0-4750 GCA_043788035.1 Ferruginibacter sp.
TCAAAGTATTTTTTAGTGTAGAAATAAATGCCAGTTACAAGTGCTGACGGGGCTTTTAATACATATTTGCTAATAATAACAAGGTTATTTTTATTGGCACGTTTTTGTAAAATATTTTTCTAAACTTATTTTATGATAAACGCACACGAAAATAACACGTCAGGTTACACCAACAAATTAACTGATATTGAAAACGCAGGCCAATTAGTTGACGATAACAAGGAACCCACTACTCCTGAAAATAGCTTTAGGGATAAGTCATTCAAAGATGTTAATACTTTAAATGATGCGGGCAAAAATGATTTTAAAGATGAAAACCCATTAACAACTCAATATTTTAAGGCTACCGGAGAATCACCTGAAGATGACGATGATGATTTACTAACTGAAGAAGATGAAAATGATACAGATATTACCCAAGATGAAGCTGATGCCTTGGATAATGCAGGTGATGACGATGATGATGAGGCTAATGTAAAAGGTGCTCAGTTAGATGACACAGACGATGATGGCGATTTACTGGACGAAAATGACGATTTTTCCGGAGATGATCTTGATGTACCAGGTGCTGAACTTGATGACGATGATGAAATGATTGGCAATGAAGATGAAGAAAATAATAATTACAGCAGCAACAAGCAAGAAGATTAATTGAAAGCAAGGGATGATGCTATCAAGCTATTATCTGCACAATATTGCTTCAATACTAAACGTAATAATATTGCACAAATAAGCTTAAAAAACTTTGACCATTTAAAATTTTAGTATGGACAAAAAAGTTCGAATAATAATTAATATCCATATACCTATTTAATGACCTCTTAAATCTTAAAATTATGATAGGTATGAAAAAAAGGAAAATTAAATTGTTTAATTTTCTTGACTGTGATGGTTTAATACGAAGGACAACCCATGGCGATTACCGTTTATATTCTAAAATAAAAAATGGCAAATCATTTACGTGTAGCAGTGTGGGTACCTTTAGCTCATTGCTCGCTGCAAAAAGATACCAAAAAGAAATATAGTAATTATTGTATGGTAGTATGCAAAAGCAAGGCTGGTAGAAACCTTGCTTTTTTATTGTTGTAACTTTAAATACCTATCGATCATCTTTGCCTATTAATTTTTCGGCAGATTTAGCTTCGTCAAAATCAATAAACAATCCATCGCCCTTACCTGTAAAACCGCCATCCGGATGCCCAAGCAACTTACAATTTTCAGCATATAAATCACTAAACTGGTCGCAACATATAGGCGTAACGTAAAACACCGTTTTATTTTTATAGATATACCTGTAAATACTCCGTGGAGGGTTTTGTGGAGGCGCACCTTTAAATGTTTTAATTAATAGGGCAATGCATAAGGAAGCAGCAGCAGGGTCCTACTGCTTTTTAGAAGTTGCGCAAGAAGCAAATACCACTACTATTAATAAAGGTATATTTTCATTAGGTTTTTAATTATTGCTACAAATGTAAATCATTAAAAACTTTACAGACCTTTGCGCTGCAATGGAAAAGTCAAATTTTATAGATTACATCAGAATTTTTTGCCGTAGTGGTCACGGAGGGGCCGGCAGCAAACATTTTATGCGCACCAAATACAACGCCATGGCAGGCCCGGACGGTGGGGATGGTGGCAGGGGCGCACATATTATTTTGAGGGGCAGTTCTCAATTATGGACCCTGCTCCATTTACGTTATTACAAAAACGTATTGGCAGAAGATGGCGAAAGCGGCAGTAAAAATAATAGTACCGGCAGTTTTGGCAAAGATATTATCATAGAAGTTCCCCTGGGCACCATCGCCAAAGATGAGCTTACCGGCATAAAAGAAGTAGAAATTTTAGAAGATGGGCAAGAAGTTATTTGGGTAAAAGGTGGCCGTGGCGGCTTGGGAAATAGCAATTTTAAAACCGCTACAAACCAGGCGCCAGAGTACGCACAACCCGGCGAAGACGGTACCGAAGGCTGGAAATTATTGGAACTTAAAGTGTTGGCTGATGTTGGGCTGGTGGGTTTCCCCAATGCAGGCAAATCTACCTTACTATCTGTTGTAACCGCTGCAAAGCCAAAAATTGCAGATTACGCGTTTACTACCTTGGTGCCTCAGCTTGGAATGGTAGAATACAGGGATGGCAAAAGTTTTTGTATTGCTGATTTACCGGGTATTATTGAAGGCGCCGCAGAAGGTAAAGGCCTAGGGCACCGATTTTTAAGGCATATCGAACGCAACTCTATTTTACTTTTTTTGATACCAGCAGACTGTGCCGACCATAAAAAAGAGTTCGAAATTTTGGTAAATGAACTAGAACAATACAATGCGGAAATGCTGCAAAAAGATTTTGTTATCGCCATAAGCAAAAGCGATATGCTGGATGATGAACTAAAGGCAGCAATTTCAAAAGAATTGCCTCAAAAAATTCCCCACATATTTATTTCCTCTGTTACAGGCAAAGGGCTGCCAGAGCTGAAAGATATGCTCTGGTCTGTAATGAACCAGCAAGTACAAAAATAATTAGCCCTGAATACGGTAATTAAATACCTTAGAGACTATTACAGCAAAGAATTTCACTGGGCTTATTTTTTGTTAGTGGTGGCTATGCTGGGTTGCCTTATTTACCTCAACTATTGGCAGCATTTAGAAAAAAAGCATGTTGATGCAGCTACAACAAAAATAGGGCGCTTTATTGGCTATTATTTGTTGTACCTAATTCCATTTGCCGGAGCATTTTTTTTACAACTGCTTTTTTATAAAGATTGTTCTTATTATAAAAATGGCTGGTTTTGGGTCATCCTCGTTCTTGCGCCTGCATTTTTCTCTTTCCGTATCAATTTTAATTGGCAGCAGGGCTGGATAAAAGACCATTACACTGGCGTTGCACAAGCATTTTATTTACAAAGCATTAATTGGATAGTGCGTGTCTTTGTTTTATTAATACCCGTATTTATTATTTGGGTATTGAAAGATAAGGGCACGCAGCCTTTATATGGGTCCGTACCCCTTGCATCAGTTACGCCTTATTTATGGATGTTGCTTATAATGTTGCCACTGATTGCTTTAGCAAGTACACAGGCCGATTTTTTAAAGGTTTATCCTAAAGCTGCATTCATCAATAAAATACCTACGCATAGCTGGCAGGACGGATGGCGGTATATGGCATATGAATTATGTTATGGTTTCGATTTTATAAGTATTGAACTTTTTTTTCGAGGCTTTTTAATATTATCACTGGCACGTATTTGCGGTATGCATTGCATTGTTCCGGCAGCTTGTTTTTATTGCGCCATCCATTTAGGCAAGCCGATGGGCGAAGCTATCAGCAGTTTTTTTGGCGGCACTTTTTTAGGCATAGTAGTGTATAATACCCGCAGTATCTGGGGTGGCTTAATTGTACATTTAGGCATTGCGTGGATGATGGAAATTGGTGGCTGGCTGGGTGCTACATTTATACCGACTGCCGATACTATCCCATAAAAGCCAGCCTGCACTATGTTTCAGTTTATGTTAAAAATAATATCCTTGTAGATACTACATTTGTAAAGGCAATATTTTTAATTGCACCCGCATTAAAATTGTCGCTTGAGGTTTAAATTTTTAAGCCTATTTTTAAAATAATAGATGAATAAAACGCTACAGCTACTATTACTTTTTACAGTAACCATATTTTTATGGGGTTGCCCATACGATTCGCCCTATGGAATAGACTCCGTTGAAAAACAGGATATTGACGAAAACCTTATTGGAAGCTGGGCAACAATAATGACAAAGCCAAGCGATGATAAACACGTTGTGGAAGACCCTGTTAAAATAATTTTCTCTAAAAATACCGGTCTTGAATATAATATAGCCATTACTGGAAAAATTGATGAATTACGCCCTTACCACATGGTTACCAACGATTCTATAAAGGGCACGGCCTATCTTTCCACCGTAGCTGGCAAGCAATTTTTAAATGCATTTATAAAAGGAAAAATGTACATAGCTGAAATTAACAACGACACCGCTGGCTTAACGATACGTTGTTTGTCAGAACATTTTACGGGAAAATATATAAAGAGCAGCATAGAATTGCGCATGGCTGTAGAATTGCATTACAAATTTAGCGCCTCCCCGGCTTACGATGATTATTTTGTCTTTAAAAATCTCCAGAAGGTAAACTAACGGTTACTTTAACTTTTCTGTCCTGCGATTATTACGGGCAATTATTGTACAAAGATGTAATTTGCTTTTTCATTAAAACCATCGTTATGCCCACTAGTAAAATTGCCGGTATTGGCTACTACGTACCTCAACAAATAGTAACCAATAACGACCTCAAAAAATATATGGATACTTCGGATGAATGGATACAGGAACGTACCGGTATTAAAGAGCGGCGTTATGCCCACCGCACCGAAGAAACCACCACTACCATGGGCGTAGAAGCTGCAAAAATTGCCATTGAGCGAGCAGGCCTTACTGCACAGGATATTGATTTTATTGTGTTTGCAACCCTTAGCCCCGATTACTATTTTCCCGGCTGCGGCGTGCTGGTGCAGCGTGCCATGCAAATGAAAGAAATTGGCGCACTGGATATCCGGAACCAATGCAGCGGCTTCATATATGCGTTATCGGTAGCCGACCAATTTATTAAGACGGGCATGTACAAAAATATTTTAGTAATAGGCAGCGAAAAACATTCTTTTGGGCTAGACCTTACTACCCGTGGCCGAAATGTATCTGTAATTTTTGGAGATGGAGCAGGCGCGGTG
>JAYVUJ010000010.1:0-2585 GCA_043788035.1 Ferruginibacter sp.
TATTTTACATTGGTCTGTACGGCTTGTATATTCGCCTTCGATGCATCTGCCTGTTTTTGTGCTACCGCTAAAGCCGCATCCGCATTATCAACCAACTGCTTTGCAACAGCATCGCTTTTTTCCAGCTCATGAAAACGGTTGGCATTTTTTTGCGCCAATGCTACATTTGCTTTTTGCACTTCCAGCCCTGCTACCGCCTGCTGATAATTGGCAGCATATAGTTGTTGGTCTATTGAATAAAGTAATTGCCCTTTACGTACCCTTTGCCCATCTTGAAAATGTACACCACTTATAAAACCACTCACCTGCGGGCGAAGGTCTACCTGGTTTAAAGGGTTTACTGTTGCGGGGTATTCATCGTAATAAACAGCATCTGTTAAAGTAACAGGCACTACTGTAACCTTTACTGACGGTGGCGCTGCGGGCACTGCAGGCGGCTTGTTGCTGTTACATGCCGCTAATAATAAAACAGTGGCAAGGGCTGTATATTTTATAAGTTGTGTCAAATACATAATGAAGAGTAATTTAATTGTATGTCGCTTTAATTAGGTCTAATAAGTTATTTGCCCCAGGGCTTTTTGTACATCTATTTTGCTGGACAATACCTGGTACATGGCACTAAAATAATTAATTTCGGATGTACGCAGGTCAGACTCGGCTGTTATTACTTCCAGGTAAGCCTTAATGCCGCTGCGGTATTGCAGCTGTATAACATCATATACTTCCTGTGCTACGGCAAGGTTATCTTTTAAGGCAAGGTAGTTATGGTAATTGCTTTTGTAAAACGACATGGCTTGTGTAAATTCAGTATTCAGGTTGTTTTGAAAGTTAACAATATCAAGCCCGTTCCTTTCTACTTCCAGTTCCGCACCTCGTATACTAGCCTTCCGTTTTCCTCCCTGAAAAATTGGGATTGCAAGCGTTAAAGCGGCAAACGAATTTGGGAAACTATTGCTGTAGATCTTACTAAAAGCATTATTGAAATAATTCAAGTTATAAGCGCCGTTTAAGGCTACTGTTGGCAGGTAGCTCCATTTATTATACTTAACAGAATACTCCAGTAATTTTTTTTGTGTTGCCAGCAACTGGTATTCTATCCGGGCATTGTAATTAGTTGCCTGCATAGTATCCATAACGGTTTCTTTTTCCATCTGCAAACTATCGTACACAATATTTAACTGCCCGCTTATCGGATAGCCCATCAACGATTTAAGGTAGGCCTGCTTAGCCTTTAGCATTTCATCATTGCTGTATAAAGTTGCCTTTGCATTATTAAGGGTAATAGTAGCACGTTTGTAATCTATCTTATCCGCAATGCCAGCAGTGTATTGGGCATAAGCATCTTTAAGGCTGCGTTCAATACGGGTAATGTTTGTTTGCGATACTTTAATTTGTTCCAGTGTAGCCAATACATCATAAAAAGCTTTCGACACATTGGCAGCAATATCTATCTTATTGCTGCTGGTTACCTGCCTTACCTGTAGCCTTACAGTTCCTTTTGTACGGTTGGCTAATGCCACATCTTTATTAAAAATATTTTGCGATACTGTAAACGCTCCTATTGATGTATTATCTGCACCAAGTTTTATAACACTGCCACCTATCAGCGATGACTGCCTGATAAAGTTATGCTGCAGGTTATAATTAAAGTTTATCTGCGGGTACCAATCTGCCAGTTTGCTTTTAATAGTGGTTTCTAAAATTGCCTCGTCAACAAGCGATTGCCTTATTATTGGCTGATGTATGATGGCATAGTCAACAGCATTTTTTAAAGTTACATCCGTCAGCAGGCTGTCTTTAAGGTTTACCTGTGCCAATAAAAAAAGAGGAGCTAATAAAAATAAAACAAGGATAAAAACTTTTGCCTGTGGTATTTTTTTTACTTTTTCTTTAGTCATATTTGTGGCGGATATAAAATTTGATATTTTAAAAATTGGCAGTTTACTATTCATGTTACTATTTATTGGGCTGTTATTGCTTTCACAATATTCAGCCCAGTTAATTAAAATACCACTAGCAATTAAAAACTTATAATGGCATATTGTATAATCGTCTTTTTTAAACAGGCAGGCTTTCGTTATTTTCTTGCATGTAAGGTTAAGGTAAATACCGTTACTTATCTTTAAGCTCTCAGCAATTTTTATTAAAAGCGTTAAATAATGGTAGTCCATTTTTTCTAGGCTTCATCAACTCCGCTTTAATCAGCATTTTATGTGGCAACTTACAAAAGGTTGTGCAAGCTTCTATCACATTTTCTATTAGTTCATTTTGGATGGTGCAGGGCTAGCTCATATCTTCCAAAGGCTTTAACCTGTTGCTTGCTTGCACTTTGCTGCCTGACTATGTTCGTCAATTATTTATGGTCGTCCATTATATCTCTGTATGTATGTGCAAATGTATCTATCAAGCCGGAATAAGAAAAATTTTTTTGTTGTCCGCTTCCATTAAAATAAACTAAATGATTGTTTAACTTGTTAAACCTTTTAAAATAAAGTATTGTTTAGAAGTTGCTATTTTTTAATGAAAGCAAAAATTTTAATAATGGAATACAACAAATTAACAAAAGAAGAAGAGTACGTTATTTT
>JAYVUJ010000011.1:0-3692 GCA_043788035.1 Ferruginibacter sp.
ACTTTCTATAATACTTATCGCATCAATACTATTATTGCTCTTGCCTTGTGGCAAACCCAGCTCAAGCAGTTTGTTACGAATGCCTGTTTTGTCTATCAGTATTTTCATCTCCTTCATGCCGCCCCACGGAGTTACCATATCGTCGCTATATTCATGTTGCATACTCATTCCCCAAAATTAAGACAGACTGGCATAAATAATTCTATTGCAAAATTTGGGTTGAAATACCATTTCCTACGAAAGACGAACAAGAGAAAGTTGCAAACATATTCTTTGAGATGGATGCTGAAATAACTGCCTTAGTATTCAAGCTAGAAAAATACAAAAATATAAAATTAGGTAGGAAGCAAAATTTATTAACTGGTAAAATAAAGTTGGTATGAGTGAAGATTTGATTACCCCGAATACGGTGCAATTAAAAATACAGTTGATTGAAAATTAAGACACGATAGTAAAATGGCAGTCGGGCAAACAGAACGCATCATCCAACACCGCATTTTACAATTGTCTCTTGTATTTACATCCTCTTAAGCAGGATAAGAATTTTAAGTAAGATTAAAGTTGGGTTAATGCCTTTCTTGAATTATATAAACCCTTATTTCAAATAAACCATAACTTTTGAATTATAAATATCCTTATTACAAATTATAGCATATTTTTGAATTATAAATATTCTTATTTAAATTTATGCAACAGTTTAAGGCAGGCACATATATCAATCAGGGTACATACAAAAGTTTTGAGCCAAATACCATTTTCAGGCAATGGCAATTAAATGATATGCAGCTTATAAACCTGCTTACCCAGGCAGACAGGGCTTTGGGAAAATTAGATATGTACAGCAATTACATACCTAATATTGAGCTGTTTATAACCATGCACATTACCAAAGAAGCTACACAAAGCAGCAGGATAGAGGGTACGCAAACCAATATGGAAGATGCCATAATGGAAAAGGCAGACCTAAGTGCGGAGAAACGGAACGATTGGGAAGAAGTGCACAATTACATAAATGCCATGAATGAGGCCATTAAAAGCTTAGAGCAACTTCCTTACAGCAGCAGGCTTATAAAAAAAGCCCATGCTGTATTGTTGCAAAGTGTAAGAGGGGAGCATAAAATGCCCGGCGAATTTAGAACAAGCCAAAACTGGATTGGTGGGCCAAATATAGCCACAGCCACTTTTGTGCCACCGTTGCACAGTAACATACAGGCGCTAATGGCCGATATAGAAAAACTGGTACATGAAGAACAGGGTGTGCTGCCGGATTTATTAAAAATAGCCCTTATACATTACCAATTTGAAACCATACATGCATTTTTAGACGGTAATGGACGTATAGGCAGGTTAATGATTACCCTGTTTTTGGTGAGCAAGGGCATATTAAAAAGACCTATTTTATACTTGTCGGATTTTTTAGAAAAAAATAGATCGCATTATTACGATAACCTTTCAAGGGTAAGAGAAAAAAACGATTTGCTACACTGGTTTAAGTTTTTTCTTACGGGCATTATAGATACAGCCAACAAAAGCATCAGCACTTTTGATAGTATTATGCAATTGGAAAAACAGGTAAATGAAAAGCTTAAAACGATGGGCAAGCGAAACACAAAGGCACAATTAATTATTAATTACATGTACGAAAAACCAATTATTACTGCGCAAACGGTGCAAAAAATAATTGGCAGCAAAACAGCTACTGCATATACACTAATAGAAGAATTGGTACAATTAAATATTATAAAAGAAACCACCGGTTTTCAGCGCAACAAAATCTATATTTTTGAAGACTATATAAAACTATTTAGATAATGAGTAAAGTCGGCCAAATAGAACGCATCACCCAAAACCGCATAGTGCAGTTGTTTCAAAATTAATTGCAGTGTAAGCACCTCGGTTTGCATTGTTAATAATACAATAATTTATGCCCAATAATAAAACGATACAAGTATAAAATTTTGAGATTGTTCATTACTCGCAAAACAATGAGGATTTTATTTCTTTAACCGATATGGGTACAGCCCACCATACTGCTGACAGAAGATAATTGTAGTGCTGAGGTCATAGAAGCATTTTTAGAAGAAATCAAAAAACAATATAATAAAGCAAAAGCAATCTGTATCATCTTGGACAATGCCAGATATCAAAGGAGCAATCTGGTACAAACAACGGCAAAGTTTTTTAATATAGACTTGCTCTTTCTACCACCATATAGCCCAAATCTAAACCTAATAGAACGACTATGGAGATACTTTAAAAAAGAGGTGATGAAGAATAAATACTTTGCCGATTATTCCACTTTTGAAAATGCTGTTGAAACTTTCTTTATCCAATTTGAAAGTAAAAAAGAGACAATGAAAACTTTATTAAATTTTAAATTCGGAATTATTAAAGCAATGTAGTGTATATTTCGAAACCTGCAAACGGGTTGTGCAGATGGCACATAATACCGCTAAAAAATATTGGTAAACTTAGGCTTATTTTAAATAAAGTACTCTCCAATTAAGCTCAACTTATAACTCCCAACTCATAACTCATAACTTACCAAGCGCCTGCAGAATATCCTGCAAAATATCATCTTTATGTTCCAGCCCTACAGAAATGCGTATAAGCCCGGGCGTTATGTTTACGGCAAGCCTGTCTGCCTCGCTTAGCTTAGCATGGGTAGTACTTGCAGGGTGAGAAGCAATGCTGCGGGTATCGCCGAGGTTAGCAGTTAGGCTAATCATTTGTAGGTTATTCAAAAATTTACGCCCGCTTTCTATGCCGCCTTTTAAGTCGAATGCAATTAAGGCACCGCCATTTTTCATTTGCTTAATGGCTATTGCATAGTTGGGGTGGCTTGGTAAAAATGGGTATTTCAACCAGTTTATCTGCTCGTGCCCTTCTAATGCTTTGGCAAGATGGAAAGCGTTGCCGGCGTGGCGCTCCATGCGTACGTCGAGCGTTTCTAAGCTTTTGCTAAGTATCCATGCGTTAAAGGGCGATAGTGCAGGCCCGGTACTACGGCAAAATAAATATATTTCGTGTATCAACTCTTTTTTACCCACAATAGCACCACCTAAAACACGCCCTTGCCCATCCAGCCATTTGGTGGCGGAGTGTATTATAAGGTCTGCCCCAAATTGAATGGGCGTTTGGCAAATGGGTGTGGCAAAACAATTATCTACACTTAAAAGGATATTGTGTTTTTTGGTGAGCTGGCCTGCAAATTCAAGGTCGATTATATCAAGCCCGGGATTGGTAGGCGTTTCTAAAAAAAGCATTTTTGTGTTGGACCTTATTACGGCTTCCCATTCTTCAGGCTTATCGGCGGCTACATAGCTTACTTCAATGCCAAATTTTGGCAGGTACTTATTTAATACGGTTACCGTGCTGCCAAATACAGAACTGCAGGATATTAAATGGTCGCCGCTTTTTAGCAGCGCCATAAAAGAAGAGAATACAGCGCTCATGCCGGATGCAGTGGCAAAGCCAGCTTCGGCACCTTCGAGGGCAACCATCTTATCAATAAACTCTGTTGTATTTGGGTTGCTAAAACGACTGTAGATATTATCTTCATTCTCATCGGCAAAGGCCGCCCGCATGTCTTCCGCATTGTTGTAAGTAAAACTGCTAGTTAAAAACAACGGTGTAGAATGCTCCATTTCATTGGTACGTTCTGTTTGTATGCGGATTGCTTTTGTTATTGG
>JAYVUJ010000012.1:0-4891 GCA_043788035.1 Ferruginibacter sp.
GCCGGAGTAAGGTTACCAGTAGTTTTATTTACCTGGTAAATCATTACTTTATCAATACCCAGGTTGGGTACAAACAAATAATTATTATCGGGAGATAAAACAGTGCTATGTACATGCGGGCCTTCTTGTCTGTCTTTATCGGGGCCTGTACCTGAGTGTGCTATAACCTGGCGGGCAGTATCTAAAGAACCATCAGCTTTTACTGCAAACTCCGCAAATGTTCCGCTTGAGTAATTGCCTGCAAAAACATATTTTCCGTTGTTGGTAACAGATACATAGCAAGGGTCTTTGCCACCAGAATTTTGTTTGCCCATATCAGTTAGCTTGCCATTGTCGCCATCGAAAGAAAAAGCCGTAACGGTGCCACCAATATAGCTTCCGGTAGTATCATGCGTTTCATTTACCGCATACACAGTTTTATTATTTGGGGCTACTGCCAGGTAAGATGGGTTGGTTGTTTTAGTAACGCTTATCAGGCTATCATCGCCGGTTTTAGTATTAAAATTGTATACATAAATCCCCTTTCCTTTACCGTCGGTGTAGGTGCCAACCAATAAATAAGGTTTCTTTTGAGCGAAAGCAATATTGTAGGCAAGCAAGCCCAGCAGTAAAAATTTGAAGCGCATATTTTTAATTTGAAATGGTTAATGGTATGATATTAAGCACCGAATTTTTTAATTCGGCTAAAATGGAAAACTTTATTTTACCAATACTTCCAATGCTTTGCTGATGCGGCTAAAAGTTTCATCATCACTTAAATTTTCCGGCACAAATTTTTGACCGATTACTTTTTCATACAATTCAATGTACCGGTTGCTGATGGTGCTTATCCATTCGTCGCTCATTGCCGGTACTACCTGCCCTTGTTTGCCCATAAAGTTATTTTCAATCAGCCACTCCCTCACAAATTCTTTGCTTAATTGTTTCTGGCGTTCGCCAATGGCTTGCCTTTCTTGGTAACCATCCGCATAAAAATAACGGCTGCTATCAGGTGTATGTATTTCATCCATCAAATAAATGGTATCGCCAATTTTGCCAAACTCATACTTTGTATCGGCTAAAATTAACCCTTGCTTAGCGGCTAATTCTTTTCCTCTTGCAAAAAGGGCATGGGTATATTTTTCCAGGGTAGCATAATCAGCCTCACTAACCATTCCATTTTTAATAATGCCTTCCCTGCTGATATCTTCATCATGCCCCACCGAAGCTTTAGTGGAAGGCGTGATAATTGGCACCGGAAAAAAATCATTTTCGTTCAAGCCATCTTGCATCGTTACGCCGCATAAAACTTTATTGCCGCTGTTATACGTTCGCCAGCTGTGGCCAGTAAGGTTTCCGCGTATAACCATCTCTACTTTAAAAGGGATGCATTTTTTGCCAATGGCTGTATTGGGCGTTGGTGAAATTACCAGCCAGTTTGGGCAAATATCTTCGGTTGCTTTTAGCATGTAAGCAGCTATTTGGTTTAAAACCTGTCCTTTAAAAGGGATGGGCTTAGGCAGTATAACATCAAATGCGGAGATGCGGTTACTTGCTATCATCACCAGCCAATTTTCTGAAATACTATATACGTCCCTGACTTTGCCGCTGTAAAAATTTACCTGGTCCTTAAATTGAAATGTTGCCATAAGGCTAAATTACAGGCTAGTGATGTAACTACCCAATTTGTACCGTAAAAAATATTTTAGTAACGGTTGATAAATAATTTCTTACACTATGGTAACAATACTATTTTTAATTTATATTTTTAGCAAAACTATACTATATGAAAAAACGAATCCCTTACCTGAGTACGCTGTTTTTGATTAATTGGTTGAGTATCGGTGCTCTTGCCCAAACCAATACAGTTGCTGGCAAGGTGGAAGATTTTGCCACCAAAGATGCCGTAACAGCCGTTTCAGTTACTGTTAAAGGTGCTTCATCTGGTACTTTTACTGATAACAAAGGAAATTTTAAGATTACTATTGCCCAGCCGTTTCCCATTACTGTAGTTATTTCATCTGTAGGCTATCAGTTGCAGGAAATTACTGTTGCCGATGCTGCAATGCCAGTAATAATTGCATTTAAGCCAACAAATGCCCTTGGGCAGGAAGTAGTGGTTTCTGCTACAAAAGTCGCCACCCGTATTTTAGAATCTCCGGTGTCGATAGAAAGGGTAACTGCCGCTGCCATCCGCAATGCACCCGCCGCAAGTTATTACGATGTGGTAAGTACTTTAAAAGGGGTGGATGTTGTTACAGCTTCCCTTACTTTTAAAACGCCTACTACCAGGGGATTTGCGGGTAGCGGCAATACCAGGTTCACACAATTGGTAGATGGCATGGACAACCAGGCCCCAGGGTTAAATTTTTCTGTAGGAAGCGTAATTGGGCTTACACAATTGGATGTAGATAATATGGAATTGCTGCCCGGCGCATCTTCCGCTTTATACGGTCCCGGTGGCATGAATGGCACTTTACTCATCAACAGCAAAAATCCATTTAAATACCAGGGGCTTTCTTTTGAAGTAAAAGAAGGCATAATGCATGTTGATGGCAAAGAGCAGGACCCATCATTTTATCATAACTGGAATGTACGATGGGCAAAGAAAGTATCTGAAAAACTAGCGTTTAAAATAACTACCGAACTTGTACAGGCGAAAGATTGGGTAGGTGATGATTATAGAAACTATAAAGGTCTGGCGGTGGCCGGCAGCCCAAGTTTTGGCACCCGTGCCAACGACCCTAATTACAATGGCATTAATGTTTATGGCGATGAAACGCATATAGATATGACGCTTGGCTTAAAAGGCATTGCTGCGGCAGCGCCGTTTTTAGCACCTTACATTAGCACACTTACAACAAGCCCCATCATGATAACCCGTACTGGTTATAAAGAAAAAGATGTGCTTAGCCCCAACACTGTAAACTTTAAATTGGGCGGTGCCGTACATTATAAAATAACGCCCCGTACAGAAGCCATTCTGGAAGGCTTTTGGGGAACAGGCAATACCATTTATACCGGCAGTGACCGGTACTCCTTAAAAAACTTAAAGGTTGGGCAGTACAAATTGGAGCTTAACAATAAAAACTGGATGCTGCGGGCCTACACCACGCAGGAAGATGCAGGAGAATCTTTTAACGCATCTGCAACCATGGCGTTTTTTAACGAAGCCTGGAAACCAAGCGGCGGAAGCACTGGCTGGGTGGCTCAATATGCACAGGCTTACCTATCTTCTAAATTACAAGGGCAAACAGATGCGGCAGCTCATACAGCGGCACGTGCCATGGCTGATGGCCCTGATGCTACCCACCAAAAACGCCCTGTGGAAGGGAGCCCCGAGTTTACAAAACTATTCAATACCGTACGCAGCATCCCTATTTATAAAAATGGTGGTTTGTTTGTAGATAAAACAAGTTTGTACAATGTAGAAGGGCAATACAATTTAACAAGTGCCATTAATACTGTTGCAGAAGTTTTAGTAGGTGGAAATTATAAAAGATATCTTTTAAATAGTGAAGGCACAATATTTGCCGATAGCGCCGGCAAAATAGGCATCAACGAATATGGTGGATATTTGCAGGTGGCAAAGCAAGTGATAGAAAGATTGAAAATCACTTGTTCCGGCAGGTACGACAAAAACCAAAATTTTAAAGGCCGTTTTACGCCAAGGGCAACAGCGGTTATTAAGCTTACCGATAATAGCAACTTCAGGCTATCCTATCAAACAGCGTATCGCTTTCCTTCTACCCAGCAACAGTGGATTGACCTGCAAGTGGGTGGGGGCATACGTTTGGTAGGCGGCATACCTTACTTTGTAAATAAATATAACTTAGGGTCTGGTACCTATACGTATGAGAGCCTTCAGGCCCATGCGCCAGTATTATATAAGCCGGTAGATTTTAAGCCTGAAACTGTAACCTCTTTTGAAGCAGGCTATAAAGGGTTATTGTTTAACGGCAAGCTACTGGTTGATTTGTACGGGTATCTAGGCCGGTACAACGATTTTATTTACAGGAAGGTGCTGGTGCAATCTGCCAATAACTCAGCTATCCAGCCCAGCGATACAACCAATGGCAGAAAATATTCTGTGGTAGTAAATAATACAGAAAAGGTAAAAACCTTAGGCTATGGCATTGGGCTTGATTATAACCTTAACAGGAATTATACCATCGGCTTTAATTTTTCTTCGGATGAATTGAAGGACCTTCCTACCACGCCTGGCTTTTACTCTTACTTTAATGCGCCCAAGGTTAGGATCAATGTATCTTTTGGCAACTCGGGCTTTGGGTTTAAAAAATTGTATGGCTTTAGCGTGGCATACAAATACCAAGATGGCTTTTACTACCAGGGAGATTTTGCTTCGGGTAGTATCCCGGCGGCACAAACGCTGGATGCGCAGTTTAGCTTTAAACTGCCCAAAACAAAATCAATCGTAAAAATTGGCGGCAATAACTTATTGAACCAATATTATGTAAACGCCATCGGTAACGCCCGTGTAGGTGGTTTATATTATTTAAGCTTTGGCTATAATATTTATTAATTAAAAGTGTTGGCAGTTAATTTTCATGACAAATAAAACTTACTATATGATTTCCTCAACCCAACAATTTAAAATGGCTTTGCTGCTTTTTATGTCGGCAACTTTTTTTTTACTTTCCTGTAATAAGAATGTTGAACAATTTACCGAGCCACCTGTAACGCCGCCGGGTACAGGGCTTACATTGGGCGAAACCCTGGCTGGCACTGCAACAGATAGCCTTTATTACCGGCTGGTGGTAAAAGGTGGCATGCTTCCGGTTATTAGCGATAAATCGGCTAGCTATAGCCTGTTTGTGCCCAACAACAATGCTATGAAGGGTTTTATTAATGCTATTTCTGGGGGGCTGGTGCCTATAGCCGCGCCTGACGC
>JAYVUJ010000013.1:0-8298 GCA_043788035.1 Ferruginibacter sp.
CCCTCAACGGTACTTACCGGAAAATGAGGTATGTCTGCATAAGCAATTTCCGCTTCCACTTTCATCTCTGCCGTAAAGCTGCCCAAACCACTACCAAGCACAATGCCTACCTGTGGCGTAGTGGCGTAAATAGCTTGTATGTATTTAACCGCCTCATTAATTTGTATAATCATCCTAGTATTGCTTTGTTAAGTAAAGTCAGCTTGGGTGTAATGGTTTAACACAGCCAGTAAACATTTTGCAAAGAAAGGAAACTAAAACCAAGGACGAATTAAAAATATGGTAAAAAACAAGGCAGGTAAATGCTTTTCCAATAAGGCGTTGGGCTGTTTATTTGCCGGTAAGGCGGTAAGCCGTTTTTAAAATATGTTTTCGTTGATGAAGTTTTTTCTTTTTTGTACCGGCCAATACATAGCTATGTGGGGCTTCATTGGCGTCGCTTTCATTTACATTGGTTTTTCAATCATCTTTATCCACTAAATGCCGGGCGTATGCTGAGTTTAAATTTTATCCATTTATTGAACTGCATTTGTAGGAATAGGCCGCGGCCTGTTCCGCATAAGCCACGTAAAATCAATAGCACACAAAATAAAACCCTGTTGAACATTCAACGGCATGTTAATAGGATGCATACAAAAACGAATAGCACACCAAAATTATTAAACCCCACTCAACATGCCGCGGCGTGTTACTACAAAATAAAATGGCAAAACGCCTAACCGCCTCTCCGGCAAAACCCACAAATATTATATCATCTAAATTTCCACTTCCCTTACTATCTTCGCAAAAAATTTTTATACCATGAACCTTCACGAATACCAGGCAAAACAATTGCTGAAAAAATTCAACGTTCCGGTGCAGGAAGGCATTGCCTGTAACACCCCTGCCGAGGCAGAAGAAGCTTACCGCCAGATACATACTTTATACGATAGCAAATTTGCCGTAGTTAAAGCGCAGATACATGCGGGCGGGCGTGGCAAGGGCACCATCATTGGCAAAGAGCAACGTGGCGTGGCAATAGGTAAAAGTGCAGAACAGGTTAAAGAAATAGCACAAAATTTAATAGGCGGCACTTTGGTAACCATCCAGACTGGCCCCGCAGGCAAACTGGTAAATAAAGTATTGGTAGCACAAGATGTTTATTATGATGGTCCAAACCCTGTAAAAGAATTTTACCTGTCAATTTTAATGGATAGGGCAAAAAGCCAAAACGTAATAATGTACAGCACCGAAGGCGGCATGAACATTGAAGACGTAGCCCACAGCACGCCTGAAAAAATATACAAAGAATGGGTAAACCCAGGTGGTTTGTTACAAGCTTTTCAGGCACGTAAAATTGCTTTTAACCTTGGTCTAAGCGGCGAAGCATTAAAAAACTGCGTAAAGTTTGTAACCAATTTATATAACGCTTACGTTGGTTTAGATTGCAGCATGCTGGAGATTAACCCATTGTTTAAAACCAGCGATGAAAAAATAATTGCTGTAGATTGTAAGATGGATGTTGACGATAATTCCTTAATGCGCCATGCGGATATAGCAGGCTTAAGAGACATTAGTGAAGAAGACCCAACCGAAGTTGAAGCAGGCAAGTTTAACCTGAACTTTGTAAAATTAGATGGCAACGTTGGCTGTATGGTAAATGGTGCAGGCCTTGCAATGGCCACCATGGACATGATTAAATTAAGCGGCGGCGAACCTGCCAACTTTTTGGATGTAGGCGGTACGGCCAATGCCCAAACGGTGGAAGCTGGCTTCCGTATTATCTTAAAAGACCCTAAAGTAAAAGCTATCCTTATTAATATTTTTGGTGGCATTGTACGCTGCGATCGTGTGGCGCAAGGTGTTATCGATGCTTACCAGTCAATAGGCAATATTGATATCCCCATCATTGTACGTTTACAAGGCACCAACGCCGACGTAGCAAAAACGTTGATTGATGAAAGCGGATTAAAAGTACAAAGCGCTATTTTATTAAGCGAAGCAGCGGCATTGGTAAACAAAGCTGTAGCCTAGTTTTCAAACAAATAAATTTAAAAAAACCCCGCCGCTAAAATGGCGGGATTTTTTTGTTTAAGCCCATCTTGCAGGAAAGATTATTTTGATTGTACCTTAAATAACTTGCGCCCTTAAATTGTGGCGGCTTCAATTATTATTCTTTTATCGAATAAAAAATATGCCTTTAAAAAAAATACTGTTTGCTGTATTTTTGCCTATGCAATTGTGGGCACAGCAATTTACAGCTACGGAAATAAAAAACTGGCAACAGCAGGCAAACAACGTAACCATTTCCAGGGATAATTGGGGCATACCACATGTTAACGGCAACACAGATGCTGATGCTGTATTCGGTTTATTGTACGCCCAATGCGAAGATGATTTTAAAAGAGTGGAATTAAACTACATTGAAAAGCTTGGGCGCATGGCAGAAATAAAAGGCGAAGCTGTATTGTACGATGATCTTTTGCTACGGCTGCTCATTGATTCTACCGATGCCATAAATGAGTATAACAATGCACCGCCCTGGTTTAAAAAGTTATTGGATGCTTATGCGGATGGCATCAATTATTACCTGTATAAAAACCCTCAAACCAAGCCATTACTTTTAAGCCGCTTTAAGCCATGGTACCCGCTACTATGGACTGATGGCAGCATTGGCGCCATTAACACAGCAGATATTACAACAGCGGAAGTTCAAAATTTTTATAGCGGAGATGCTAACAAGTTAGTTACAATTAATAAAGACCCGGAGCAGGAAACAGGTTCTAACGGGTTTGCTTTTGCACCTTCAATTACTGCATCTGGCAACGCCATTTTATACATTAACCCACATGTAACTTTTTATTTTAGGCCAGAGGTGCAGGTTACCAGCAAGCAAGGCCTTAATGCTTATGGCGCAGTTACCTGGGGGCAGTTTTTTGTTTACCAGGGCTTTAATCAACATTGTGGCTGGATGCACACCAGCAGCAATGTGGATGCAGCCGATGTGTATGAAGAAAAGATTATCACTAAAAATAACAAGCTTTATTACGCGTACGATAAGCAGCTAAAACCGGTGATGCAAAAAAAGATGCAGCTTCAATTTATAAAAGATGGGCAGCTTCAAACTAAAAATATAACAGCTTTTTACACAGCACATGGTCCGGTAATGGCAGCTAGAAATGGCATATGGCTTAGTTTAAAATCTTTCAACCGTTCCATCATTAGCTTGCAGCAAAGCTGGTTGCGTACCAAGGCAAATTCTTTTACGGAATATAAAAAAGTAATGGGCTTAAAGGGCAATACCAGCAACAATACGGTGTATGCAGATCATAAAGGCAACATCGCTTATTGGCACGGAAACTTTATCCCCGTGAGGGATAAAAAAATAAATTGGGCAAAGCCGGTAGATGGCAGCACCAGCAAAACGGAATGGAAAGGGCTGCACAAGCTTGATGACATTGTACATGTGTATAACCCGGTAAATGGTTGGCTGCAAAATTGCAATTCTACACCTTTTTCAGTTGCAGGGGCAAACAGCCCTAAAAAAGAAAATTACCCAAATTATATGGCGCCCGATGGCGAAAATTTCAGGGGCGTAAATGCGGTGAGGATATTAGGCAAAGAAAAAAAATATACCATTGATAAAGTAATTTCTGCAGGCTACGACACCTATTTAGCAGCCTTTGAAATTTTAATACCAGCACTAATAAAAGCTTATGAAAAAGATGGGCGGGATAGTTTGTATATTAATTTAAAGGAACCCATCGCCATCTTAAAAAACTGGGATTATCATTCCGGCGAGCAATCGATTGCTACTACCCTTGCGGTGGAATGGGCGTACAGGCTTAATGCTATCCTACAAAAAATATATACCGACGAAGGAGAAAAAGACCAAATTACAAATACCAACAACTTTGTTGATACGGCCACTGCAAAAACATTGCTGAAGCCTTTATCTGAAGTAATAAAACAACTAACTCAAAAGTTTAAAAAATGGCAAATGCCGTGGGGTGAGTTAAACCGGTACCAACGCCTGGATAATGATGTTACTGGAAGTTTTAACGATAGCCTGCCCAGCATTGCTGTAGGTTTTGCGCCTTCTGTATGGGGGCAGCTGCCTGCATTTAAAAGCAATTATTTTGCAAGCAATAATAAACGGTATGGTTTCGGCGGCAACAGCTTTGTTTGCGCAGTAGAGTTTGGCAAAAAAGTAAAAGCAAAATCTTTATTGGCCGGTGGCGAAAGTGGAAACATTAGCTCCAAACATTTTACAGACCAGGCTACAATGTACAGCCACGGAGAGTTTAAGGATATATTATTTTATCCGGAAGATTTATTAAAGCATATCGAAAGGCAATACCACCCCGGCCAATAACCCTGTAGGCGGTTGCAAACCCCGGCAGCGGTTAAGCAGAAATCTTCTTTAAAAAAAACTATGATGCCCTAAACAGCATTAGCATCAATAACACCTTTATACCAAATAGCCGATGCCTTAGGTATACGGATTAAGGTATCTTTTTTTACATAATGTATCCCAAATTTTTTGGCGTAACCGCTGGCCCATTCAAAGTTATCCATCAGCGACCAAATAAAATATCCTTTTACGTTTACGCCGCTATCTATTGCTTCGCCGATGGCAGTAATGTAGCCTTTAAAAAATTCGATCCGTTCAATATCATCTATTTTGCCATTAATTAATTTGTCATCAAAAGCACAGCCATTTTCCGTTATAAAAATAGGTGGGTTTTTATATCTTTCAGCAATCCATTGTAATAATTTTTTACATCCCCAGGGCACAATCGCCCACTGCATATCGGTCAGTTTCCAATCAGGCGAAATGCTTAGGTTTACATCCTGGTCTGCCGATAAACCGCCGTTGCCATACACGCTGCCTTGCTCTTTATTATTGGTAGCATCCGCTGCATACATGGTGGTGTAATGGTTCAACCCAAAGAAATCAGAGGAACCTTTGAGCAATTTCTTTTCAGCCTCAGTAAAAACCGGCAACCTTTCCCCCAGCCTTTCTTTCATCACTGCCGGGTAATCTCCTGTATAAACAGGGTCTGCAAACCAGGCTAAAAAAAACTCCAATGCCCTTTGTGCGGCGGCTTTATCTTCGTTGCTACCGGTTAGTGGCTCCCGCCAATCGCAGTTGTTAGTAATGCCAATTGTGCCTTGTTGCTGTGGCTGAAATTTAGTACGGTATAAGGCCACCGCTTTTGCATGAGCCAGCAATAAATTATGCCCGACAACGTATGGCAAATCATTTGATTTTTTGCCCGGTGCAAACACGCCATGCCCATAGCCTAATATTGCCACTACCCATGCTTCGTTAATGGTTATCCAGTTTTTAACCCTATCGCCGAAATGAGCAAAACATACACTGGCATATTCTGCAAATACAGCTGCAATATCATTTCCTAGCCAGCCATCAATCTCAAATTCAAGCGCGGCTGGTAAATCCCAATGGTAGAGGGTTACCCATGGCTGTATGCCATTGGCCAGCAACTCATTAATTAATTTATTATAAAAGGCTATCCCCTGCTGGTTTACAGCACCACGCCCGGCTGGCAGTATACGTGTCCATGCAATAGAAAACCTGTACGCTTTTAAGCCCATGGCTTTCATCAATGCAACGTCTTCGGCAATGCGGTGGTAATGGCCGCAGGCAATGGCGCCAGTATCGCCTTCATGTACCTTGCCAGGAATCAAACAAAAAACATCCCAAATAGAAGGGCCTTTTCGATCTTCATTCCACGCGCCTTCTATTTGGTAGGCTGAAGTGGCGCTACCCCAGATAAATTTTTTTGGAAACTGTTGGCTCATAAATTAGTTTTTTTTCACGTAAAGGCGTGAAAGCGCAAAGTAATACAGTTTGGTTGTTTTGAATTAAAATTGCTTTCGTTTTACTGGTATATTTTTATCTATCTTTTTCAGATAAAGGTTCGATAAAATAAAATTGCCTGTTTAAACTAAACTATAAAACTAGCTTACAAATATTTGTGCAGCTGCACCTTATTGTGTTTGCGTGAAAAACTACATTGATACTATTTTAATTTTTATTAAGCACTTTTAACTTCAATGCCTATAAAACATTGCTAATTGAAAAATA
This sequence comes from Ferruginibacter sp., assembly GCA_043788035.1. Classification (GTDB taxonomy): domain Bacteria; phylum Bacteroidota; class Bacteroidia; order Chitinophagales; family Chitinophagaceae; genus Ferruginibacter. Next base: position 6,092 of record JAYVUJ010000013.1, read on the forward strand.
ATAACTTATTTGAGGTTATATTTAATTTGCCCAACTGAATATTTTTGTAATCTCTTAATAAAACAAAATGTATATTCTCTCAACGATTGACCTGCTTATTATACTCGCCTATTTTGCGTTAATGGTATTTCTTGGTTTTTACATGAAGAACAGGGCTAAAAAAAGTAAAGATGCTTACCTGATGGGCGGTAAATCTTTGCCCTGGTACGCACTGGGCCTTAGCGATGCAAGCGACATGTTTGATATTAGCGGTACCATGCTGCTGGTAAGCATGGCTTTTTTGTATGGTTTTAAAAGTGTTTGGATACCATGGGCCTGGCCGGTATTCAATCAAATGTTTTTAATGGTTTTTTTAAGCCGCTGGCTAAGAAGAAGCAACGCCACAACAGGTGCCGAATGGCTGAAGACCCGCTTTGGGCTTACCGATAGAGGTGTTGGGCAAAGCCATAAAGTAGTAGTAGCATTTGCCCTTATTTTATGTATTGGCTATATGGCCTATGCCTTTGTAGGCGTAGGCGAATTTTTACAGATATTTATTCCGTACGAACGCATAAAGGGCATTTTTCCTTTTTTAAGCCACGGAGAAAATGCTTTTGCCTTTGACTCTTTGCAATACCATGATGCCTTGCAAATTTCTAAGCATAACACGGCGCAATTTTATGGCGTTTGTATTTGCTTAATAGCAATGATGTATAGTATTTTAGGCGGCATGCATGGCATTGTGCTGGCAGATGTTATCAAGTACATGATAATGATAGTATGCTCTTTGTTTGTTGGCACTATTGCCATGAGGCACCTTAGCAGCACTGGCGTAAATGTTTTAAGCCGTGTGCCAAAGGGATGGGATTCTCCATTTTTTGGGATGGAACTGGGGCTAGACTGGACCAACAAATTGAATGATGCAAAAGTAAAATTAGCGAAAGATGGCTACCAGTTATTTTCTGCTATTGTAGGCATGATGCTGTTTAGCGGCATAATGAAAAGCCTTGCCGGTCCTGCACCAAATTATGATTGCCAAAAAATATTAAGCACTAAAAGCCCGGAAGAAGCTAGCAAAATGAGCGGCTTTATTTCTGTTATACTGATGCCTGTACGTTATTTTATGACGATGGGGCTTTGCATATTAGGTATCCTTTATTTTAAAGACCTTGACTTGCCCAATGGGACCGATGGCTTATTGAACTTTGAAAATATTATGCCTTCAGTTATAAGCAAATATCTTCCGGTAGGATTAATCGGTTTAGTGCTGGCAGGTTTTTTAGGTGCCTTTATGAGCAACTTTAGCGGTACTTTAAATGCAGGGCAGGCTTATATTGTAAACGATATCTACTTAAAATATATTAATCCTGCAGCCGACCGTAAAAAGATAATTACCATGAGTTATTTAAGTGGCGTTGTAATGGTAATTTTTGGTATTGGGCTAGGCTTGCTTATTAAAGATGTTAACATGATCTTTAACATTATTACTGCCGGTTTATATGGTGGGTTTGTATGTGCAAATGTTTTAAAATGGTACTGGTGGCGCTTTAATGCCAATGGCTTTTTTTATGGAATGCTTGCTGGTATAATTGTAAGTGCCATACCGCCGTTGCTAAGTGTTACAGGAGTTACCACTTATTTTGATGGTACCCGGATGTTATACTTCTTTCCGCTTTTTATAATTATACAATTTGCAGCCTGCATTATCGGGACATACAGTGCTCCGCCAACGGATACAAAAACGTTGGTTAACTTTTATAAAACTGTAAGGCCATGGGGCTTTTGGAAACCAATACATGCTATGGCACTTGCTGGAGACCCGAGTCTTAAAGCTAACAAAAATTTGCCTGTCAATATGCTTAATATTGTGTTAGGCATGGGCGGGCAAATATTATTGATGCTGCTACCTATGTACCTTATTTTAAATCAATGGTCAGGGTTGGGTATTGTGCTTGCTTTAACCTGTGTTATTTTTATAGTAATGAAACGTACTTGGTGGAACAGGCTAAGCGATTTTTAGAAAATATCCCAAGGGTATTGAGCTACTGATACTCCATCTATAAAAAAATACTGTTTTAAATAATTCATAAAAAAAATGTGGCTTCCAAAAGAAAGCCACATTTTTTTATCAAAATTAAATGCATTTATTTAGGCAATAATACATGATCTATTACATGTATAACACCATTGCTTTGGTTTACATCTGCAATTGTTACATATGCTACACC
>JAYVUJ010000014.1:0-4440 GCA_043788035.1 Ferruginibacter sp.
ATGCATGTTTTTATGTTCAAAGGCATATACATACCCTCCGCATTTTCGCCCAATGGCGATGGTATTAACGATACCTGGAAGATACCCGCATTGGTTGTCTTCCCCAATTTTCAATTAACGGTTTTTGACCGGTTTGGGCACATCGTTTTTCAAAATACAAAAACCAGCATTCCATGGGATGGTACATATAAAGGCGTGCCTCTAAGCCCAGGTACGTATGTGTATATAATAGACTTAAAAAACGCCCGGGGGATTTTAAAAGGAACGCTTGAATTGGTAAGGTAATGGTAGTTTTTAATAATGGCGTGCCCCAAGCCGCTGCGGCAAGGGACCGGGCTATTTGCTGCAATCTTTTTTGCGGGCGACCCGACAAAAAAAGATTGCAGCGAATAGCCCTCACACAAGGCGCAAGGGGGCGCTCGTTAAATTTTACATTCTTCTTATCAGAAAAAAACAAAAAAATCAGCCATAATTTTACACTTCATTTGCAGAGTTAAGATTTAATGCCGGTAAGGTAAGTATTTATAGGTTTGTGTTTACCTCACCCTAACCCTCTCCAAAGGAGAGGAAGGTCTTCACTTAACGGCTTTGAATTAAAATTGGCTTATTGGGCATAATGCAGTGTGGTGCCATATATTATTGCCCCTGTAACAATAAGCTTATAAGAAATATGTAAGTTTGCCTAACAAGCAGCACAAATCATGAAGGCAAAATATGTTAACCCATTTACAGACTTTGGATTTAAAAAAATCTTTGGTGAAGAAGCCAGCAAGCCCCTCTTACTCGATTTCCTGAATGCCCTTTTGCCCCAACAAAATAAAATTGTTAGCCTCTCTTTTAAAAATACAGAACAGTTAGGGCAGACTGATGCCGATAGAAAAGCCATTTACGATATCTATTGTGAAAATGAAAATGGGGAAAAATTTATTGTTGAACTTCAAAAAGCCAAACAGAATTATTTTAAGGAAAGGACTATCTATTATTCAACATTCCCCATTAGGGAACAAGCCGAAAAGGGCGAATGGAACTATAACCTAAAAGCCGTTTATTGTGTAGGCATCCTGGACTTTACTTTTGATGATTACGAAACCGAACCAGAAAAAAACGAAGCAGTACATACCATCAAATTAAAAAACCAAAACGGTAAAGTTTTTTACGACAAGCTTACCTACATCTACCTTGAAATGCCGAATTTTAAGCAGACAGAAGCCGAACTAAAAACCCGTTTAGATAAATGGCTGTACTTTATCAAGCACTTAGAAGATTTTCAAACAATACCAACAATTTTTAAAGACGACGTATTTACACAAGCCTTTGAAAAGGCAGAGCTTGCAAAATTAGGCTATGAAGAATTAGTGAAGTATGAAATGAATTTAAAAGTTTACAGGGATTATAAAAACACGATCGATACCGCTTTTGATGAAGGGAAACTAGAAGGGAAATTAGAAATTGCAAAATCACTAAAGGAAAGCGGGATACCCACTGATATAATTATTAAAACCACAGGGCTTTTCGAAAGCGAGGTTAACAAGCTATAAAATGAAAACTTTTTTATTGGGTAAAAATTAAAGCGAACCAAAAATGTAATGGCATAAAAGCCTTGCATCATTATAGGCATTAAAAAAGGATCAGCATATGCCGATCCTTTTTTAATTTACCAGTAAAATTATTTTAGAAATTAAATGCGAGCTTGCTAAACAGCCTTCTGCCATTAAAGCCCATTTGCACAGAATCCCACGGCCCGCCAGATTCGTTATCGCCAAACCATTGTTTTGCCAAAGGATTAAGCCCAAGGTTGGGATGCACGTTAAATAAATTATCCGCACCAACAAAAAGGCTTATTTTTTTACTAAACTTGTACGATAAAAATACATCCGAAACCACTTTGCCAGAGAAATTAAATACTTCGGGCACCAAAGTTCCGGTAGCATCAGATGGTACTTGCGGGTTAATGCCCGTTTGGTTAGGATTGGTTTCAGTTACGGATCCAAAACCTAATAGCCTTATGTCGCCGTAATAGGTAAGGTGCGTACCAAAACCTATTTTATCAATGCTGTATTCAAGGCTTAAAGTAAATTTTGCTTTAGGCGCAGAGGCTAATAAAAATGCTTCTTCCCTATCACTAAAAAATGTTTTGCGGTTTAAAGGCGTACCGTTTAAAGCATCCGGTACGTGAATGGCATTCACTTTCATATGTTGCAGGTTGCCTGCTAACAAAGCCTTAAAACTTTTATTGCCCCATCTTTTAGAATAATCAACTACAAGGTCAAGCCCATAGTTGGTAGTGTTTACGGCATTGTCAAAAAACTGTGCGGTCGATACGCCAATTGCGTTTAACTGCGACCGGAACGAAGCCGGCAATGTTTCATCGTTGGCGCTAAACAAGCCCGATAATACAATCCTGTTCTTTACTTTTATCATGTAGCCATCAGCGGTAAAAGTTAAGCCGGGTAATGGTTTCCAGCTAAAACCAAGGCTGGTGTTAAGCGACGTTTCCTGCTTAAGGTTTGGTATGCCAGCAGCCTGTGTAATAGCATCGCCGTTACGTGCAATACGGGATTGTATCAATTTGCCGCCACTAAATGAGGTAAGCGTGTTACTAAAATTAATTTGTTGTAAAGATGGTGCTCTAAAGCCCGTGCTAATAGAACCTCTTACATTAAAATTACCAGGCAGCTTATAACGGCTAGCCAATTTAAAAGTTGCTACAGAACCAAAATCAGAATAATGCTCGTACCGTATGGCGCCGTCTAACAACCATTTTTTAGTGGCGTTTAATTCACCATCTACATAAATGCTTTGGTTGGTACGATGTGCGGCAATTACATCCGAAGGGCTAAAGCCCGGAAAGCCTTGTGCACCTGCAGCAGGGCTTCTTGAAGAATCTGCAGGATCGTGGCCCTGGCCTATTTGGTTGGGGTAAATAATCGGGCCTGTATGATAACTTTTCCACGAAGCTTCTTCCCCTTCATAGATGGCGTATCTTTCGTACCTGTTTTCTGCACCAATACCTAAGTTAAAGCCTTCGGCAACATCAAAAGCCTTGCTAAAATCAAGGTTGGTGGTATTTTGAAGAAAATTAAATCCGCCATCATCAAAATGAGTCTTCGACCTATCGCCAATAATGGAAGCGTTGTAAGTTTTATCTCCAAAATAATGAAAGTCATTCCTGCCTAAAGTATTGCTTGCATCCCAAATCCAACCATTGCCCAATTTGCCTTTAAAGCCAATTGCAATAGAGGCATCTGTAATATGCGTTTGTATAAGCGGGTTGTAATAAGTTTCACCATCATCTGTAGTATGCATTATGCTAGGGTCAAATAAAACATTGCCGCTGGCATTTACCGGAAAACGCTCTGGCTTGGCGCTGTAATTGCGCGAATAAGCATACACATCAGAAGATTTATAATTGTAGCCGCCGAATGAATAAAAAGTTGTTTTACTGGTAGCGCTTAACGGTATTTCCATATTGTACATAGCGCCGTAAGTTTTTACAGAGCCATCACCAAAAGCCCTGCGGCTGTTGTTTATATAAGGCAAGGCATTTTTATCCGATGCATTGTTAACCGTATCTGCCTGCCTGAAAGTTTTTGCCTGCGATAAAAAATCTAACGAAAAATTTATGAAGCCGCCATTTTTGCCCAGTGCCAAACCGTTATTGGCAGATATGGTATAAGTGCCGCCATCAATAGCGTGGCTGGAAATATATTGGTTAGATGCCCTATGCGAATAAGCATTAAATTTAGTATCATCGTAACCGCTCCAGCCGGTATTTATGCTCCAATGATTAATATCTTTTTTTAAAACGATATTAATTACGCCAGCCATGGCATCAGAGCCATATTGAGCAGATGCTCCATCACGCAAAATTTCTATCCTGTCTACCGCAGCTTCCGGAAAAGAATTTAAATCAGAGCCGGAGTTGCCTCTTCCCCTTGTGCCAAACAACGCCACAAAGGCTGTCTGGTGGCGGCGTTTGCCGTTTATTAAAACCAAGGTTTGATCTGGCCCAAGCCCACGCAAAGTACCAAGGTCCACATGGTCGGCACCATCTGCACCACTTTGTTTATTATAATTAAAAGAAGGGGCAGCCATGTTTAAAATAGAGGTAAGGTCCATTTTAGCAGTGGGGAGCCCAACCTGGTTTATCTTAATTACATCTACCGGAACCGCAGTTTCTGTTTTTGCCCTTGCAGCACCACGGGTGCCCAAAATTACGATGTCTCCTAAATCTACAGCGGCAGCTTCCATTGCTATAGAAACTGTTGTTTGGCTGCCAAGCGTAATCGTTTGAATTTTATAACCTATACTACTTATTTCTAAAACGTCGTTGGGTTTTGCCAAAATACTTAAAGTGCCTTCGCTATTTGCGGTAATACCTTTTTTGGTAGATTTTATTTTAACCGATGCATTGGGCAAAGCATTTCCACTTTTTGCATC
>JAYVUJ010000015.1:0-2470 GCA_043788035.1 Ferruginibacter sp.
AGCAATTGGCATTAAAAAATCTTCTGCACAAATAATTGCATTGTACACAAAAGAAGAATTGGTGTGCCGGCAAATTATAGCAGTAGTAAATTTTCCACCAAAACAAATAGCCAATTTTTTGAGTGAATGCCTTGTGTTAGGCGACTACAACCAACAAGGTGGAGTGGTGCTGTTGCAACCATCGCAACAGGCACATAATGGCTGCCGTATTGGTTAGGCAATAGAAAATCTTTCTAAAAAAATACTTACTTTTTTAAAGTTGGTTTTGTTAAGCGTAAAAAAATGATTGCGCCCTTCTTTACGGCACTCTACAAGTTCACTGTCGCTTAATAACTTTATATGGTGGCTACAGGTTGGTTGAGAAAGACCTGTTAGGTGTTGCACGTCACCACAGCATAATTCGCCTTTGCGGGATATTTCCAACACAATAGAAAGCCTGCATGGATCAGCAATAGCATTCATTGCTTTTTCTATAAACCTCGTCTCACTTTTAACTGTACTCATATTGCTTATTGTTCCTTATCGCTTACCAAAAAAATTATTTTTATTTGTTGAGCAATATTAATTCATTTAAAATTATCAATGTGTTTTTTTGAAGAAATCAATGGATTTTTCTAGTTTTACTTATGCCGTATCCATATCGCCGGCCATAAAACTTAAAGGCAGCAAATGATGTGCTTGTTCAATAATGTACACCTCTCCTTTTAAACCGCCTAAAATAAGCCTTATTGGCTGATTGGTGCGTTGTTCATATTCTACCAATGTTTGCCTGCAAATGCCACAGGGCGAAATGGGGTGTTTGCTTTGTCCGTTTAAGTTATCATAGCTTATAGCAATGGTATCAATGCCTGCATTATTATATTGGGAAGCAACTACAGAAAGCAATACCCTTTCCGCGCAGATACCTACTGGGTACGAGGCATTTTCCTGGTTAGTGCCGGTTACTATTTTACCATCAATTAATTTAGCTGCTGCCCCAACGTTAAAGTGAGAATATGGCGCATAAGCCTGTCTGGTTACATCCTTTGCAAGTGCCAATAAATTGCCATCGCTTTCATTTAGTTCGTCTGCAGAAGCATACATTTCTACTGCAAGGGTAATATCTTTTTTTATCATACTGAGACTATTTTATGGATACGGAAACTATTTTGTAAGCTACCCTTTATTGATGTTGGCAAGATAAAAAATCCTCCCTGCATTGCTGTAAGGAGGACTAACTTGTTTGTAAAAAACGCTGTAAAAGATTAGCAGATCTGCCTTTCGGATATATTATTTTTTTCCGCAGATTCGCAGATTAGTCCTAACGGTAATCTTCGAGGCTGCAGCCATATTTTTATTTAATCCAACGGAAAATCCTGTTCCATCTTGGTCCTTTTTCCCAACTAAACCAAATTAACGAAGCTTTTCCTACCACATGGTCTTCAGGCACAAAGCCCCAATAGCGGCTATCGAGCGAGTTATGGCGGTTATCCCCCATTAGCCAATAATAATTCATCTTAAAGGTATAACTAGTAGCTTCTTTACCATTAATAAAAAATTTGCCGCCTTTATTTTCTACCTGGTTACTTTCGTACGTTTGTATGCACCGTCCATAACGGATAAGATTATCAGCCGTTAATTCAATACTGGCTCCTTTTTTTGGTACCCATAAAGGCCCATAATTATCGCCGCTCCATCGATGGGAAGTATCATAATAAGGGAATAAACTATTGTCTATCCTGGTTATATAATCTGAAACTGAATAACCGCTTGGTATGGTAAGGTGCTTTTTTTCTTCGTTAGTAATATTTACTAAAAAAGTGTTGTTGCCAAATGGTTGTATATCCCTTTGTTCAGGCCGTACATGTATGCCCATTGGTTCCAGTATTTCTTTATCTAGTTCGGGCGAGTTAGGCGGCGTGGTGACCCTGTAATAACGTTGTGCCTGCGGAAAATATTCTTGCGGCTTGCCATCAATTAAAAGGTTGCCATTTACTACTTGAATAGTATCGCCCGCAATACCTACGCATCGCTTAATAAAGTTTTCCCTCTTATCTACAGGCCTTTCAATAATCATATCTCCATACCTGTTCCACACGTCCTCCCTGGCTTTTTGTTCAGATATATGCTCTTGCTCCATCTCATCCCTTATCTCCTGGTAGTAAGTTGTCTGCGAGCCAAAATGCTGTTCGCCGTCTATAATCGGGTCGTTAATCAATGTGTCGTTTGCCGGAAAATTAAATACCACCGCATCGTTGCGCTGTACCGGGGTGGCAAACCATCTTGTATAAGGTATATGTATCCATTCTACATAACTTTTGGCAGGTACAAATGGCATGGTATGGTGCACAAAAGGCATGGCAAGCGGTGTGTTGGGTATGCGTGGCCCGTACGTCCATTTGCTTACAAACAAGTAGTCGTTCACAAGCAAAGTCTTTTCTTCGGATGGTGTAGGGATGGTGTAGGCTTCAAAAACAAATGTGCGGATAAT
>JAYVUJ010000016.1:0-8914 GCA_043788035.1 Ferruginibacter sp.
TAAGGTTTAATTCTGGTTTCCAGTCTAGTGAAATATTTAGGGGTATTTGTTCAAACTTATAATCGAGCCCAACAATGCCGGCAGCACCTATTGCACTTATACTATGCCTATATGCCGCATAACCTCCTGCGCCTATAAACCATTGCAAATGCTCTACGGCTTCTATCGGATGGTGCCATTGGTACAAGGCGCAAAGACCAATACCTCCGTCGCCAATGCCAACAATGCCTTCTACAGCGTTTGTTTCATTTAAAAAATGTTTGATGGTAAAGCCAGATGTGATGGCAGGCGAACTTGCCCCAAGCCTTACGCCTACAGCATTTGTATATTCCTGCGCTTTTGTGGTTACTGCAATAGTAGTTAGCAGGCTTAATAATAGAATACCTTTTTTCATGCTAGTTTTTTAAATGAGTTAAATAAATTATTGGATAAAATTTTAAAAGAAACCTGTAAGACTGCTATCAATATGCAATGTTAGAGTACTGTAGCGCCAAAAAAGTATTTTATGCTGTTAAGGGTTTGCAAAAGAAACGTAGCCAGGTAATACCAAATAATATAGAAAGAAAAGAGCCAAGCAAAGCAGAGATCTTCGCAATATCTATTGTTGCGGCATTTTTAAAAGCAAGGGTTGCAATAAAGATGGACATGGTAAAACCAATGCCAGCTAAAAGCCCGGCACCAATAATATGCCTCCACGAAGTGTTTGCTGGCAATGTTCCCCATTTATATTTTACTGTAATAAAGCAGGCGGTAAAAATACCTAATGGCTTGCCAATTACTAAACCAGCAACAATGCCTATACTTAGGGTTGTGCTGATAGCGCCCGCAATATCACCAGGTAAAAAAATGGCTGTGTTGGCTAAGGCAAATATGGGTATTATAATAAAGTTAACAGGCGTGTGTAATGCATGCTCAAGCTTTGCTAGTTTATCTACAGGGATAAATAATGCAACGATAACACCAGCAATAGTTGCATGTATACCAGAGTTATAAAAGCAATACCATAATAAGATGGCTAATAGCAGTGTAATAATATTAAAGATTTTAAACCGCATTAATAAAAATAACAGCACTATAATTAGTGCCGCAATGCCAAGGTATAACCAATGGATAGAGGCGCTGTAAAAAATAGCGATGGCGAATATGGCACCAAGGTCATCTATAATAGCAAGCGCAGTAAGAAAAACTTTTAACCCTAAGGGTACCCTGCTGCCAAGCAGCGCAGCAATGCCTAAAGAGAAAGCTATATCTGTTGCCATGGGTATACCCCAGCCATTTATAAATGCGGTTCCTTTATTTATAAAAAAGAAAATAATCGCAGGCACAATCATGCCGCCGACAGCTGCTACTACAGGTAATATGGCCTGCGAAAAAGAAGACAGCTCGCCTTTGGTAATTTCTCTTTTTATTTCCATGCCTGCTAAAAAAAAGAAGATGGCCATTAGCCCATCGTTTATCCAATGTAATAAAGTATGTGGCAAATGGATAGCATCTACAGGGATTGAGGGTATTTCAATATTGATAACGGTAAAATAATTTGCGGCAAAAGAAGTATTGCCCAATAATAAGGATATAGCAGTGCATGATAATAATATAATGCCAACGGCCTTACTATCATGGATAAAATCTAAAAATGGAGTGATGAATATTTTGCGGAAAAAACTGGAATTGCGTTGCATATATTAAAGATAGTACCATTTAGAGTTTACACATTTTTAAAAGAGATAAACTTTACCCATGATATTGAAGGTTAGCTGCTAACCTTGATTTAATTTGTAAGTCCCTACTTTTTCTTGATAGATAAAAGAAATAAAAAAATCAAGGCTGCAAAATAGAAAGGCCCTGGGGCAGCGTTCAATTTAAAAGATGCACTATCTATTAATATCTTCACGGGCTCAAAGAAACCAGGCTTCTTACAGCATACTTCAGAAATAAACCGGTGCTGATTAATCCTAACAATTATTTCCTTGGTTAAGCTTATATTCACCCATCATTAAAATAATTAAATGAAGCAATATTGGGCAGAGTTGCCAATGACTATTATAAGCTGTTTTTTATTATTATCTTCTCTTGCGCAACAACCAGCTAAGCCACGTTTTAAAGCGTTGGTGCTTTACGAAAATGGCGGGCATCATATTGCTTACTCTACCGAAGCAAAAGTTTGGCTTAACCAATTGGCGATTGATAGCAATTTTGCTATACAATATCTTACAGGCACAGATTCCATTACAGAAAACTTTTTGAAACCATACCAATTATTTATCCAGCTTGATTATGTGCCTTATGCCTGGAAAGATAGCGCTGTAAAGGCTTTTGAGCAATATATCGAAAAGGGCAGGGGCGGATGGATAGGCTTTCACCACGCTACGTTATTAGGCGAGTTTGATGGGTATAAAATGTGGCAATGGTTTAGCGGTTTTATGGGCGGCATTCAATTTAAAAACTATATCCCGGATTTTGCCGATGGCACGGTACAGATAGAAGATACGCTTAACCCGATAATGAAAGGCCTGCCACATAACTTTACCATCAATAAAGAAGAATGGTATACGTATGATAAAAGCCCCCGGCAAAATGTGCATGTAATTGCCAGGGTTAGCGAAGCAGGCTATAATCCGCCATCAAAAGTTACTATGGGCGACCATCCGGTTGTATGGACTAACCTAAAATACCCTGCGAAAAATGTGTACATATTTATGGGGCATTCTCCCAAACTTTTTAAAGATGTTAATTACACAACCTTGTTTCGTAACGCTATTTTTTGGGCGGCAGATAAAAATGAAAATGCAAGGAAGTAATGCGGTGATGCATTTTAAGAAGTATATTATAAAAGTATATCAAAATGAAAAACAAAAATCGCCAACAACTAAAGAGATTTGATTGATAAACTATAAAGCATGAAAATTCTTATCCAATTTTCATTATTGACATCATCCATACTTTTTTATAATTCTTCTAAAAATCGAAAGCCTTTGGAGATCTATTTGATGAGTTCATTTGTAAATGATTCAATAATGCTGAACACAGAAACAAATAATTTTGAAATACTTCCAAAGTTTTCAACAAATGAATGCTTTGGACTGGCGGCAAGTATTTTTTTCAATATGTCTGATAAAGAGTCAACTAAAATTATAAAAGATTTAAAGCGTGGAGTGACTAGTTCAATTAAATATTCCAGAGAATATACTTACTTATATATCTATTATCATGATAACAACTTTATATTTAACTACACAAAAAAGATATTAGTACTTCAATAAAGTAATGCCTAATTCCGTTTGGTATCGTATAAATTGACGTATTATTTTTAAACAGATATTAAAATATCCCGCAGGTAAATAAAAAAAACGGTTTTACAAATAGCATAGCTTTTATTTACAAATAAATACAATCCTTAACCCTTAATATTAATGAAAGCTACAAAGGCCAAAAGATAGTAAATATCAAAATTACAAAGTAGATGAACCAATTACCGAAACGGCTTAAATCAATAGATGTTTTTAGGGCTGTAACCATGTTGCTGATGATTTTTGTAAATGATGTAGGGAGCGTAAAAGGCATACCAGCATGGATAGACCATGTTAAGGCCGCCGATGATGGGTTGGGCTTTGCAGATACAATCTTTCCTAACTTTCTTTTTATTGTTGGCTTGTCGCTACCCTTTGCCATCCGTAACCGGATGAACAAAGGCGATGCTTTCTTAAATATCAGTTTATATATTTTAACCAGGTCTGTTGCACTGTTAGTAATGGGCTTCTTCCATGTAAACCTCGAAAATTATGATAGTAAGGCAGCCTTGCTTCCTTATTCCATCTATACTATTATAGTTACCATCGCTTTCTTCCTTATCTGGCTGGATTATTCGCCAACCATGGCCAAAGTAAAAAAATATAGCCTCATTGGCACAGGCATAGCCTTATTAATTGCTTGCGTGTTTTTATACAAAGGCGGTACTGCAGAACAACCAGAAGGCATGAGCCCCGCCTGGTGGGGAATATTAGGTATTATAGGCTGGGGGTACCTTGTATGTGCTTTTGTGTTTTTAATAACCAAAGGCAAGCTTGGTTTATTATTGCCGGTGCTCGCAGTGTTTATAGCCATTAATATCTTTCGGCATATGAACCTGCTTAATTTCAAAATTTTGGTAATCGGCGACGCATCTTCCGTAACATTAGTAATGCTGGGCATTGTAGTATCTGTATTGTACGGCACACTGGCAGGAAAAGGAAAAGATGCTTTGCTATGGGGATTATTTATTGCTATCGGTGCAGCATTGATAGCTGCTGGTTTTATTGTACGCCCTTACGCAGATGGTATTTCCAAAATCCGTGCTACGCCGGCCTGGGTATTTATTTGTGCAGGTATTGGTACCTTAGTGTTTACTTTATTGATATGGCTGATAGATATGAAAGGCAAACAAAACTGGTTCCATGCAATAAGGCCGGCAGGTACCAGTACGCTTACTTGTTATTTAATCCCATACCTTTTATATTCAGTTTATAGCCTTATCCATTTTAAGTACCCAACCTTTATGGCCTATGGTGCAGGAGGGATATTTAAATCTTTTTTAGTTGCTTTTGTAGTTATTATCCTGGTAGGCTTTATGGAAAGCAAAAGGCTACGCTTAAAAATATAACAGTTCAATAACCAATAAAATTATCATGATAAAAAAAGTTTTTTGCTTTACATGCAGCTTGCTGTGTTTCTTTATTTCTGTAGATATTTTTGCCGTGCCTGTTATTTATGTAAACCAGGTAGCCATGGATACCAGGAGTGCAAAAATTGCTGTAATAAGCAATGATGTATTACTAAACGCAGCTGCAAAATTTACATTAATAAATAGTACTAATAATGCTATAGTATTTACAGGTAAATTAAGCAACGCAATGGCCATAGAAGAATGGATGCCGGGAAAGTTTTTATACCAGGCAGATTTTTCTAGTTTTATCAAACAAGGAACATATAAAGTTAGCGTTACCGTAAATGGCCAACAATATTTATCAAATGATTTTATAATCGAAGATGATGCACTGGCGAAATTAACCATCCCTTCTATTTTACAATACTATCATCACCAAAGGGCAACCACGCCTGACGAGTTAGCGGCGGATAAAAAATTACTTTTATTTGGCAGCGATAAAAGAGTGGACTTACAAGGAGGCTGGTGCGATGCTTCGGGAGATATCAGCAAATACTTTTCGCATTTGGCTTATGCAAATTTCATGTCGCCTCAACAAATACCATTAGTAACCTGGAGCATGGAAAGTGCCGTTGAAGCTTTGCCAAAACTACTTACAAAGCTTGGTATAAAAGATTCTTTACAACAGGAAGCGTTGTTTGGGGCAGATTATATTGTACGCTCCCTTGCACCTGAAGGCTTTTTTTACATGACGGTATTTAGCTACTTTAAACCCGACCCATCCGCCAGAAGGGTAGTGGGGTTGTTAGCCAATAGCATCACCACCAACGATTATCAATGCGCATTCCGCGAAGGCGGCGGCATGGCTATTGCTGCACTGGCAAGAATAAGTACCTGGAAAAAAGATGGCGCTTTTACAGCTACACAATACCTGGATGCGGCTAAAAAAGGCTTTGCGCATCTTTTAATTAATAATGCCAAATATGATGATGACCATAAAGAAAATATAATTGACGATTACTGCGCATTAATGGCTGCAACAGAATTATGGATCGCAACCAACGATACGCTCTATAAAAACGAAGCCCGCAAACGTGCCAATAATTTAGCAGAACGCAGCACAAAACAAGGATACTTTATTGCCGATGATGGCAACCGCCCTTTTTGGCATGCGTCGGATGCGGGGATGCCGGTAGTTTCTTTAAGCCGTTATCTTACTAAAGAAAAAGATGAAGCGTTACGCTCGAGTACAATTTTAGTAATAAAGAAAGCTTTAGCGTATAACCTTACCGTAACAAACAATACCAGCAACCCCTTCGGCTATGCCCGCCAAACTTTTAAGTATAAAGATTCTATTAAAAACGGCTTTTTTATACCGCACGATAATGAATCTGGCTGGTGGTGGCAGGGCGAAAATGCCAGGCTTGCATCATTAGCAACAGCAGCCATTGTAGGAGGTAAATTGATAGCCGTCAATAATAAAAAAACAATCAGCAAAGAGCTAAACCAATTTGCTTCTCAGCAATTAGCCTGGATACTAGGCAACAATCCTTACCAGATGTGTTTCATGTACCAGTTTGGTAATAACAATGTGCCGTATATGGCTAGCCGTTACGGGCATGGTTCCGGCAAAGGAGGGATATCCAACGGCATTACCGGTAAAGATGGAAACGGAGATGGCAGCGGCATAGATTTTAAAAAAGAGCCCGAAGGCAACGAATGGCGCTGGACAGAACAATGGATACCGCACGCAGCCTGGTTTCTACAAGCAATCTCAGCAATGGCGGAGGAGTAGTTTTTTGAGTATGTTTTATGATTTTTTTGTTGGCTCCGGAAAATGAGCTTTCAATCCATAATGATTTTTATTTTTGACCCAGCCAATCAATGGCGATAACCTCCCCGCTCTCCAAAGAAGGGTACTTAACACTGAGAATTTGTGACCTTTTTAAATAAATACTTTAAAAACTTTTTAGAGTGTAGTGCGGCTGCAATTTATTTCAGTTTTTGAGGGATTTTTTATTATGCATTATGGAGCGTAAACAAATTTTATAGTTTTTAATGATTTTCACAATTCGCATACCGTTTTTAGTAGCAAGTGGTGCTGACTGTAACGACCTGAAGGAATTCTTAATCCCTAATTATTAATCCTTAATTAAGCAGGCTACTCAAACAACTCAAACTTATTCTTCGGCCTCCTGCTTTCCCACCAATGAAAGTTTTTAAGGAACTTTTGGTCTTCGGGGCGTTGGCGCATCGGAAAGAGGGTGCCATCAATATCGTTCACATATTTTATGCGGTGTACTTCTTTGTTTAAAAAATAAATATCTATCAGGTCGCCTTTGTTGCGGTCCATGCCAATATAGGCGCTATCATTATCCTGCGGATAAAAAACGCTTTCTGCCGGCGAGCCTTTAACCCGCATGTAATCAATATTGCCATCTTTAAAATAAGCATTGATGGTACGGCCGCCCATCTGGTTATACATCAGCGCATTGGCTTCGTTAATCATGATGCTGTTCTCAAAAACATACATGCGCCTGGCTTTTTTATTTAGTGTAAATAAATAAATAGTATCGCCAGCTACCTGAGATTTGTTGTTGAATAGTAAAGGCTTTTGGTACAAACGAAAAACAGAATCTTCAGAAGAATAAAATAAGCTATCACAAACAGCCTGCGCAGAATCATTAAAGATTCGTACGTGGTGAAAAGCCTGAAAATAGCGTATGGACGTATCTTTCAGCATTTTAGGCGCATTTACTTTTTTAATAGAATCTGCTTTGCTGATAAGTTTTGTATGTGCTGTATCTTTTTTTGCAAGCCCAATAAACAAACTATCCGGCGGCGTGCGGAACTGGGCAGACCGTAATAATTCTGGGTCGATGGGCAACCGGTTTTTTACTGCTTCGTTATTCCTGATCTTTGCAATGGCAGCATCTGCTCTTTTAGTTAGCCGCCCTTCTGCGGAAGTATCAATAACGTTATCAGGTACAATAGGGCGACGCACATACACGATTGAGGAATCATGCTTTTTCTCAGGTGCTATCGGTTTTATAAAATCAAAGACCAGTGGCGCTTCTTTTTGCCCGGCAGATTTTTTTAGTTGCGCCTTTGAGGTGGTATCTGTAAAATCTATGGTGGTCGTATTCCTTAAGGTATCTTTTATAATCATCCTGTTGCCATTGCTATCTATTTTTTCAACTGCGCTAAATAATGTATCGGCAGCAATAAAAGTACTGTCTTTCGCATCGCCTTTAAATATCAATACAGGCTTTCGCGTAGCTAAAAAAGAACCAGTAAATTTATTGGAGAAAATTTGCCCGCCAATAATTGTATAGCCATTAATGCTATCTTTTATAATTGCATTACCTTCTAATTGTGCAATTCCGCTCTTTTCATCAAAGGCCATGTTTTCTGCGAGGTAAGTCCTGGTACTATCTTTTATAATACTTCGTTGCCCAAAATAAGCCTGACCTGTCCGTAAATTATAGGTGCCGTTGGTGGTATAAATATCGCCGCCATTTTTACTTTTAATTTTAGTGGCGGTAATAAAGGTTGTCATTTGCGATTGTGTGTTGTACAATAAGCTATCGCTTACAATATCATACTTAGGATCCACAAGGTGTACATTCTTTTTAAAATATACGTCTTTTGTACTGCCATAATAAACGCCTTCCAGGCTTGTTAATACTGTTGCGCCGTTTACAACCCTACCGCCGGTTGTGTAAGTCCCGATGCTGGATTTTAAATCGTACTGCAGCTCCTGAGTATATAGTATGCTCTTTTTATCGGTAAGCTTAACATCCTTTTTTAAATACGCCATTCTTTCTGTGCCAACATAACGCAGGTATTGCGAGTACGTATCTACGCTATCGTTTTGGTTGATGTGTACGTTGCCAAAGGCTTCCAGCACATTGGTGCGGCTGTTGATAGTTGCACTGTCGCAATAAAAAAGCGTTAGCCCTTCCCTTAAAATAACATTGCCGGCAATGGTGCGTAATTTAGTAATGGAATCGATTGTTTTTTCGCGGAGGCTATTGCCTTGTATTATTTGTATGATCCTTACGGTATCGGGAGAAGCAGGTGGAGTAGCGGGATTTTGTGCCGCAACTTCAAGGCTTCCTAAAATAAACAGCAGAAAAAAAAGGTGAAAATTTTTAGCAAATAGAAGTTTCAATACATATAGTTTTAGCCGGATGCAATTTCTACTTTTATTTATAAACACCATCACAAAATTTTACAGGCAACGATAAGTAATAATGGGTAACTGATAATATT
>JAYVUJ010000017.1:0-2098 GCA_043788035.1 Ferruginibacter sp.
AAATACATCACCATACTTAAAGCCAATGAAGCGGAAATGGAAGTGCTGACCGGGCATACCGACACACAACAAGGGGCGAAAATGTTACATGGCTGGGGCGTAAAAGAAGTAGTAATAACGCTTGGTAGCCTTGGTTCTGTAATTTATGCCGATGATATTTTTTATAACATACCAGCCTATGTGCCCGCAACCATTACGGATGCAACAGGCTGCGGCGATACCTACATGGCGGGCTACTTATACCAGCGTGTTAAAGGCGCCAGCATACAAAACGCCGGTGAATTTGCTGCCGCCATGGCCAGCTTAAAAATTGAAGCCTCAGGCCCTTTCACGGGCACCAAAGAAAACGTACAGGATTTTTTATATAGCTCCAAGCAAAAGACCTGAAAGGCGCAATCCCTCCGTATAATGCAACGCCCTATGAACTTGTATTTTGGTTTCAATCCTACACATAACGTTCATCATTATCCACGGTATATTTTTTCAGCATCTACCTAAATTCATCCTGAAAAGTTTTACGGCTATGGTGCGCATGGTGGTTAGCAATATAAGCAGTTACCCTATCGGCATCATCTACAGTAACCGAAAATGCCCCATAAAATTTTGTCAATACAAATCCCTTAAAAAACTATCTTTTGTTTTCATCTATTTAGAAGAATTCTTTTTTATTTTCTTCAGTAATGTCATTAGGCTAATTTTTTAGATAGTTTACAAAGGATGAACACATGGTCTAACTGCCCACCTACTTATATAGGTTGGCAGCCTAGTTTTTTACGCGTGCCAGCCAGCTGTATAGTTCATCTTCAAATTGGGGCAAGATAAATGGCTGCCGGTGTTTGGTGCTACCTACGATGTACAGGTAATTTCGGATAAAGGATTGGCTCATGACGATGTGTTGAACGACGCAAGCCGTTATGATAGCCTGCAGGATGATGTATTTGGAGTAATAAGCCATTTTAAAGATGATGAATGGATATTTTATGGGATATATTAATGAGCCCGATAGCTTAAATTCTGGTAGTTATAAAGGTGATAATTATGCTGTGTACAAGGCGGAACTATCGTTGGATGTATTAAAAAAGGGGGTATAATGGATACGGGAAATTAACATTACACAGCCCATCACTATGGCGCCATGGCAATGCGGCTGGGAAAATGAAGATAAGCTTTCAGCGCTTGATAAATACATGTTTGCACAATCGGATATTATTTCTTTTCATTGTTACGAAAATAAAAAGGCAATGGAAAAACACCTGTTGGATATTAGCCGTTATAATAGGTCAATGCTATGTAAAGAATATATGGCCAGGCCTTTAAAAAGCACCTTTAAAAACATTTTGCCCTTATTAAAAAAATACAATGTCGGCGCTTATAACTGGGGCTTTGTAGCAGGCAAATCGAAAACGAATATTGCATGCAACAGTTGGCATAGCCAATACGAAAAAGAACCAGAGCTTTTGTTTTTGATGTGTTGCGGCCCGATGGAAAACCCTATTGCGAAAAAGAAGCAGCATACCTTATGCGGTTTAATAAAAAGCAAGCCTGTTAGTACTGAGTGGCATTGATACATGGTTCAATTATACCACAATGTTTAACTCATTGAGGAAGTATATTCCCTGTTGAAAGAATGATATTACTTTTTAGCATACTTATGTCACAATCAAAAAAATTTACCGGGGTATTTATCTTTTTAATGCTTTTTTAACGGCGGCTACTGTGGTGCCTACTTTTGCTACTGTGGCTATCAGTTTATCTTTTGGTACTCCTAGTGCCTGTGTCCAATAATCCATTTCATGCGCTTCATGCACGTTAATGAAGCTTGCATCTTGAGGTTTAGTTTTCTTTAAATTATCTGGCATATTTAATGTTTTTTTAGTAAAATTTACAAAAGTTGCGCCATGATATTTTGTTGTGGTTACAGTTTTTTTTACAGGATTTTTATTGATGGCATTTAAAAGCAGTTGTAAGAGATAACTAACTTTATCGAGGTTTAGTACCAATCGGTTAGCCTTTAAATACAACTAACCCTCGCCAGTACTTTAATAAATTGCGAAGTACCTATAACAGTACGGCTAAGTATTATGCCAAGCACTTTTAA
>JAYVUJ010000018.1:0-2370 GCA_043788035.1 Ferruginibacter sp.
TGGAACGATATGATACGGTCTGTAGAAGTGATGCGGCTATAGATTTTAAAATTATATATATTTTTATATCCTGTTGATTGAGAGCAAATCTACTTTTAATCAACAGTATATATTCGTTGCTTATGGATGATGCAGGCTAGTTATAAATAACTTACTCCTTTATAAATTAAAGAGGCAGCCTAATTTTAATAAGCCCTTTCAGCATATATTAAAATGCTTTAAAAAACGACGTTATAATAAGTTGCCTTCCTTTATACAACAAAATATTTTTGATTAATAAGATGGAAATAATAAAATCACTGGTTCATTTTGTATTGGCTGGCTTTTGCGAAATTATCGGTGGTTATTTAATATGGCAATGGCTTAAAGCAGATAAGCCCGTTTGGTATGGCATTTAAGGTACAATAATTATGATTGCCGTTGGCATTATAGCCACTTAACAAAACTCCAGTTTGGAGAGCGTATATGCAGCTTACGGCGGTATTTTTATTTTACTTGCCTTACTACGCGGCTGGAAAGCAGAAGGCTTAAAACCAGACAGCCACCTATTACCTCCTATATTAGGGTTAATAGGTGGCTGTATAATAGTATATTTTCCAAGAAAATAAGTTTATATGGTGCAGAAAGGAAATACTTTTACCCAAAGCGCTTACAGCCTGCATTCTTAATTTTTACTATACCTTTATTTTTTGTAATTTAATTGTAAACATTAATTTACATGGCTAATAGCGAGTTTCAAACAGCTTTGGCATTATTCAGGAAATCGATGGATGCTATTTATGTATTGCCAGACAATGATTTTGAGCAACTTACAAAAGTAATGCGCTATAAAAAATATGCAAAAGGTGAAGTTGTATTGGCGGAAGGCAAAGTTTGCAGAAGAGTATGGTTTGTTATTAAAGGGAGTTTCCGGATATTTTCAGTAGAAAATGGGCAGGAACTAAATGTGCGTTTTTTTTTAGAACAATCCCTCGCGGCAGATTTCATAAGCCTTCGCCACCAGATCCCTTCTTCTTTTTATATAGTGGCTTTAGAAGATACAGAAACACTCTATTCTTACCGTACAGAGTACAGCCCGGTGCTAAACTTTTCTAAATCATTAATAATGCTTACAGCCGAGTTTTTTGCCCTACATTTTTTTGAAGAGATTGAACAAAGCAATTCTTTTAAACTGATGACCCCAGAAGAACGATACAAAAACTTACTGATTAAAAAGCCTGCTTATTTACAACGTATACCACTCACCTACCTCGCATCTTACCTTGGCATAAGCCGTAAAACACTTACTCGCATCCGCAGTAATACCAATTAAATTTTGCGCCAATTGTCCCGCTTAAATTTAATAAGCCGCTTTAATTTTATAATTGAATTAAGCCCCGTTTTGAAATATAAAGTCATTTTGCTCTACGGTTTAAATTGTATTATCCTGTTTTACCTCGGAAATTAATGGCAGCCTGTGATCAAACCTCAACTATGGATGGAAGTGGCAATGTCTGTTAAGCAATTAACAGGCACCATTTTTTTGGTAATATATTTCCGTTATGCTACTCTACCTTTCATGCCTAATTAAAAACAGGCTACTTACTTAAAATATACTTTCTCTTTACTATTATTAAAACTGTTAAAAACAAAAAAATTAAACCTGCCGTCAATCACGTTAAGATTAGGCGCATGATGCATGGAAAGTTTGGTAGGCTATATTTAATAATTGCTAAAAACTAATATCCCACTGCAAGGTTTGGTTGCAACTATATATTTTTATGGAATGGCTATATCCTAGGTAAAACGCATACCTTAAAGACTATAAAACTAGCGTTATAAATATTGCATATGTTCAATGGCAATTAAAAAGCATTGGATATTAAGACGGGGCTTTATTTTTATTTAGTCCCTTTTTTTGGTACTAAAACACTTACTTACCAGCTGAAAGCATTACTATAAAATAAGGTATAGGACTTATTTTTTTTTGCGCAATGCAATTACAAAAAAAACGTAGCCTTTACTACTCCCCATAAACTACGGGGCTACTAATAATTAACTTTAAAATGCCGCACCAGGATATTACTTATTTGAAGGCTTAATAATTGCGCCGCCGTTGTTTGGCTTAAAATAAAACATCACGGAAAGCCCAAGAAAAGTAGCATTGCTTGATGACACCCTGCCACTATAAAAATACTGCCCAAAAAATACATTAAAATGCGTTTTGGGTGAATAAGCATATTCAATACCATAAGTAAGCTCTGTCAGTAAATTTTCTTTAGCGCCAAAAACATAGCCTATCCCAATGGTAAGGGTGTTGGTAAAATTCCCTTGTTGAAATACATTAAGGCTGGGCCTAAGTTCCAGGTAGTTGCTGGTATCTTTGGTAGT
>JAYVUJ010000019.1:0-8973 GCA_043788035.1 Ferruginibacter sp.
TGATATTGAAAAATTTATACCAGCAGGCACCATACCATCAAACATAAGGATTCCAGAAACGATGAAAATGAGTGGCAGCTTTAAAGGGCTAGCCACTAATTTTACTACAGATATTTTACTACAAACCAACAAAGGAAGTGCTAATTTAAAAGGCTATTTAAACAGCATCAACGAAACATATAACCTTAAGGGCACGCTTAACAATGTAGATGTGGGCTATCTCACAAAACAAGATACACTACTTGGAAAAGTAACCATGGCATATGCCGTAAAAGGCAGGGGCTTTAAGCCAAAAACTATGAACGCCAACGCCAGCGCACATGTAAAGGCAGCATTTATAAAAGGCTACAATTATCAAGATATGGATATGACAGCATCAATCCATAAAGGCTTTACTGTTATTGATGCTACTATGGCAGATAAAAGCCTCGCCTTCCACATCAATGGCGAAGCCATAATAGATGATAAATTTGCGACTAATATTAAAATGAAATTACTGCTTGATAGTATTTTGATGAAGCCGTTAGGTCTTGCCACAAATGATGTAAGGGTGCATGGAAATATTGTTGCCGACATACCTACTTCAGATATGGACAAGCCACAGGGTACTATAGAATTAAGCGGGCTGCAGGTATATAGCGATGGCAAATTTTATACAGCCGATACCATTACTGTTACAGCTAATACAACTGATTCCGGTAAAGTAATAACCCTGCATTCCCAGATAGCAACTGCAACCATTAAAGGAAATTATAACTTATCCACTATCGGTAGCAGTGCTATGCAAGTAATCAATAAATATTATAACATTGGCGTAAAAGATAGCATCAAAACAAAAGGCGAATGGAACCTTACCGCAGCCATTATACCAGATAGTTTACTGTTTGCCTTTGTACCTTCATTAATAGGCACAGATACTATTAGGATGCATGCAAATTTTGATGGGCTAACAGAAAAGTTGAACCTGCTGGTGAACGCACCAAAAGTACAAATTGGTACGCAAATATTGGATAGCCTCACCATCACCGCAGGTAATAATGTTAACCAATTAAATTATGCCGCAACCCTCAACACCGCTGGCAGCAAAGGCTTTCAATTACAAAAAACAACCCTTACCGGTTCAATAGCGCACAATACCATCAATACAAAGCTAAATATAAAAGATAGCGATGGAGATGATAAATACCAATTGGCAGCTACAATAGCGCAAAAAAGAAATGGCGGGTTCCTCATAAATTTATTAGATAGCCTGATGCTCGACAATGATAAATGGGCGATAGATAAAAGTAATTTTATAAAGTACGATAACACCGGAATAATCGTACATAATTTTACCATTAGCAATACCGGGCAATCTCTCAGCATCAATTCAAAAGAAGATAATGTAGCTGCGCCCATTGCAGTTACTTTAAAAGATTTTTACATAAAAACATTGACCAATCTTGCCGAACAAGATTCATTATTAGTAGCGGGTACAATCAATGGTAATATAATTGTAAAAAATGCGCTGGCCACGCCCATCTTTACTGCTGATATAAAATTAGATACACTAACTTATAATACAGATACAGTTGGAAATATTTTAATTAAGGTAGATAATGAAACTGCCAATGCCTTTACTGCAGCAGTTGCCATTAGCGGCAATGGCAACGATGTAAAGCTAGGCGGTAAATACTACACAGGCGAAGGCAAGATGGACTTAAAGCTTGATGTAAATAATTTTAACATGGTAAGCGTAAAGCCATTTACATTTGGTGCATTAACGCAGGCAGACGGTAGTTTAAAAGGCAACGTTGCCATACAGGGAACAACTGCCTTGCCCGATATACATGGAGAACTTCGGTTTGATAATGCCAACATTACCCCAGAAGCAACGGGTGAAAAATTACACCTCAGCAATGAAGCAATTGCCGTACAAACCCATGATATTATTACCTTCAACAAATTTACGTTGCTAGATTCCGCAGGAAAAAAAGCGGTGCTGGATGGCACCATACACACAGATGATTTTAAGACGTATTCATTTAACCTGAACCTTCAGGCAAATAATTTTCAGGTATTAAATGTTGCAAAAAAACAAAACCAATTATACTACGGCAGGCTAAACATGGATGCGGATATTGACGTGAATGGCACGCTGACAGCACCTTCTGTTAATGCAGACTTAAAAATTAATAAATCAACCGATATAACTTTTGTGTTGCCAAGCGCCAACCCGGAATTAGAAAGCCGCGACGGTGTTGTGAAATTTGTAGATGTGTACCACGAAAATACTGATAGTGTTTTTAAGGCCGCTATGGACACACTTACCAAATACCCAAAACTTGCAGGCATGGATATTGCCGGCACACTACAATCCGACACTGCAGCCCAAATAACTTTGATTATAGATGAACGCAGCGGCGATGCTTTAAAAATTAGGGGTAACGCAAACCTGGCTGGCGGCATTGATAAAAGCGGCAAAATATCACTTACCGGAGACTATCAATTAGTGGCAGGCTCTTATCAGCTTAGCCTTAGTTTATTAAAAAGGCAGTTCCTTATTTTACCTTCCAGCGTAATTACCTGGACGGGTGACCCGATGACTGCCAACGTTGATATTACTGCACAATATGTGGCCAATACACAACCAATTAATTTATTGCAAAGCGAACTTTCTACCCTTTCCCCGTCTGACCAGGGCAAGTATAAAGGCAAGCTGCCATTTAATGTACTGCTTAAAATGAAGGGCGAATTACTAAAGCCAATCATCACCTTCGATATTACTTTGCCAACAGAATTACAAACCCAGTGGACTGACATAGAATCAAAATTAGAACAGATACGCCGTGATAATGCAGAATTAAACAAGCAGGTTTTTGCACTTTTATTGCTAGGCAGGTTTGTACAGGAAAACCCTTTAGAAAATTCTGCCGAAAGCGCGTCGCTTGCCACAACTGCTAAATCGAGCGTAAGCCGTATATTGGCCGAACAGCTTAATAACCTTGCTGGTAGCCTTATTACGGGCGTTAACTTAAATTTTGGCGTTAATTCAGAAGATGATTATTCAAGTGGTACACGTGCAAGCCGCACTGACCTAACCGTTGGAGTTTCTAAAAGTTTATTGAACGACAGGCTTCGTGTAAGCGTAGGCAGCAACTTTGAATTGGAAGGCCCGGCCAATACAAACCAAAATGCTAGTAACATAGCAGGCGATGTTGCGCTGGATTATTTGCTTAGTAAAGATGGCCGGTATGCCTTACGTGCGTATCGCCGTAATAAATTTGAAGGCGTTGTCGAAGGACAGATAGTTGAGTCTGGCGTATCTTTTATTTTTACTTTAGATTTTAACCAGTTTAAGCAAATATTTAACCGCAAGACACAAGAGGAAAAAGACATTATCAAAAAGAGAAAGGAAGAAAAGAAAGCCAAGGATGCTGCTGCTGATAAAAATACTATAACAGAGTAAGCTTCGGCTTTTATACATAATTATAAGAGGGAATGCCCTCAAAAATAGTTTTAAACGATAGGTTGATAATGAAATTAAATTTTGCAATAATAAAAAGAATATTTTTAAATGCTGGCACGTATGCCCTATTTGCATCCATTGGTTTTGCAGGTGTTATTTCATCCTGCAACAACGCCAAATACTTACCTAAAGGGCAATCACTATACGTTGGCGCAACAGTAAAATACATCTCGGCAGATAGTAGTGCCAAGACCCAAAAAGCCGTACTTAAAGAAGAATTGAAAGCCATTATCTTACCAAAGCCAAATAGCAGCATATTAGGCTTACGCCCAAAACTATGGTTCTACAATATTGCCGGAAAGCCCACTGGAAAAGGGCTACGGTATTTTATAAAAAATAAATTAGGCGAGCCTCCGGTGTATACAAGCTCCGTAAATTTTGAAAAAAACCGTGCCATCATGACTAACCGGCTACAGAACCGGGGTTATTTTAAAGGCAAGGTAACGTTTGATACAACAACAAAACACAAGCGTACCTCCGCAGTTTTTTTTACAAGCCCAGCGGCGCAATATGCCATTGATACTGTCAACTTTCCTAAAGATTCGAGCGAATTAAGTACCGCTGTCAGGCAGGCAACGAGGTGGTCAACTTTACGTAAAGGAGATGCGTACGACCTTGACGTGATTAAAGCAGAAAGGCTGAGGATAGATACAAGGCTGAAACAAAATGGTTATTTCTTTTTTAGTGAAAATTACCTATTAGCTAAAGTGGATACAAATTTCCGCAATAATAAAGTGAACATATATATGCAGGTTAAGCCAGAAACTCCTCCACAGGCTAAACACCCCTACCGCATTGGCGATGTTATTATTTATGCAGATTATAGCCTTGACAGCGATTCCTCCTTTTCGAAAGATAAAGCCATTTTTTACGATAGCTTTTATGTGGTTGACCCTTATAAAAAATTTAACCCACGTATGTTTAAGCGCAACATCCGTTTTCACCCTGGTGATTTGTATAACCGAAACGACCATAACCTTACCCTTAGCAGGCTGGTAAGTTTAGGCGTATACAAATTTGTAAAAGCTCGTTTTGAAGAAGTAGATAGTGTGCCAGGCCGAAGCCTAAACGCTTTCTATTATTTATCACCCAATAATAAATACGCCGCCAAAGCACAAATATCCGGGCTTACAAAATCGAATAATTCAACTGGCACGCAGCTTACTTTAAGCCTTAAAAACAGGAACGCTTTTCATAGTGCGGAGCAGCTTACGTTAAGCGGTTTTGTAGGTATAGAAACACAGATAGCCGGTAACCAGCATGTTGGTACCAACCACTTAGGCGGTAATATAGATTTAATGATACCCCGTATTATTGGCCCTGTGCATTATGGGCGCAATAGTGATTTTGTGCCGAATACAAAAATTAATTTGGGCTACGAATATTATCGCCGGTCAGACCAATACACCCTCAATTCATTTAAGGCAAGCTTTGGCTGGGTATGGAATTCATCCATTACAACCGAACATCAATTCAATCCTATTTCAATCAACTATGTAGTGCCTACAAACATTACCCCCCAGTTCCAGGATAGTGTAGATAAAAATATAACCCTTGCCCGAAGCATTGAAAGGCAGTTTATTATCGGCTCAAATTATAACTATAACTATAATTCGTTTGCTAAGCCAAACAGCAAAAAAAACAATTATTACTTCAATGGGAACATAGATTTTTCAGGTAATTTATTGGGGCTGATAACTGGCGCTAATGTATCGCAAGGCAAAGAGAAAAAAATATTGAACACGCCCTTTTCGCAGTACATACGCGGCGAGGTGGAGCTGCGGCATTACCTGGCACTTGGCACGCAAAGAAAACAACGCATTAACGAGTTAGCCAGCAGGATAAGCATTGGTGCAGGTTATGGTTATGGCAACAGTACCACTATGCCATTTATTAAAGAGTTTTTTATTGGTGGCACCAATAGCCTTAGGGCGTACAGGGCCAGAAGCCTTGGCCCCGGTACCTATTATGGAGGTAATGCCACTAACACAAAAAGCTTTTTGCCAGACCAGCCAGGCGATGTAAAAATAGAGATGAACACAGAGCTGCGCTTTAAGATAGTATCTATTGTAAGAGGCGCTTTTTTTGTAGATGCAGGCAATATTTATACTATCCGCAACGATCCTTCCAGGCCAGGCTCTACTTTTACAAAAGATTTTGCTACCCAGTTGGCAGTTGGCACTGGCGCAGGTTTGCGGTTCGACCTTAACTTTTTAGTATTACGTATAGACGGCGCCTTTCCCATAAGAAAACCTTACGCGCCGGGCGGGCCTAAATGGGTGTTCAACCAAATAAAATTCGGCGATAGTCAATGGAGAAAAGAAAATCTTGTTTTGAACCTTGCTATTGGCTATCCGTTTTAAAGTTTTTTGATCCGGGCTAATACAGCAGCTAATTAAGAATTAAAAAGTAATAATTCCTTTGTACATAGTGTGCCTTCAATTAAATGATAGGTAGGATGGTACTAACAAAAACCATACACGCTTTCTTTTTAAAGAAAGTATTGATAGTAGCAAAGGTTGTGTATCTTTCAAAAAAAGTAACGTACTTATTATTGTTGCTTAACCATTTACTAACTCTTTTATTATTGATCATGCAGATTGAGCCGATTAAACTTGTTGTAAAAACATCTACTTTGCCGGGTGCTGGCAAAGGCTTATTTACAAAAGAATTTATTGCGAAAGACACTTGCTTTTTAGAATATAAAGGCAACATAACTACCTGGAAAGAAGTTAGCGGAGACGACCATAATGCCTACATATTTTTTGTGAACCGTAACCATGTAATTGATGCCAGCAAACACATGGAGGAACTGGCCCGCTATATTAATGATGCACGTGGCATAAAAAAAGTAACCGGCATCAACAACAATACCTACTATGCGGTGCTAAAAAAAAGAGTGTTTGTTTATGCCACTAAAGACATACCCGCAGGCAGCGAATTGTTTGTAGGTTACGGAAAAGATTACTGGGATACCATTCGTGCGAATATTAAAAAAGACCTGCTAAAGGCAAAGCCCGCAAAAAAAGCAATGTAATTATTAGTTGCTTGGCTTGCGGTTAATTTTCGTTATTTAACGCTTTAATCCCAACGGCCTTTTTGGTAAAATTGTACAATTACCTGTAACAGCCTGTACTCATATTTTGACTGGATAAAATTAATTTTTGCCTGGTCGTAGTTAGATTTTGCTACTACATAATCAGTAGTATTAAAAGTACCATACGCCATTTTTACAGAATCGCTGCTGAGCGTTTGTTGCAGTGCTGCCACTTGTTTATCTATAAGCAATATTCTTTGCGAAGCATTCTTTAAATTCTGCACCGAATGCTCTACCGCGTTCCTTAATTGATTTTTTGTAGCGGTTAATTGCGCATCAATACGGGTTAGCGCAGCATCGGCATTAGCAATACGTGTTTTAGCCTGAAACCCGTTAAGGATAGGTATCCGCAAATTAAGCCCTACGCCAGAATTGATGTTCGAATTTAATTGGTTGATGTAAGTAAAAGGCTTGTAGCTGCCATGCTGCACAACACTTTTTTGCTGTAAATAATAATCAGCCCCATTAAGGCTTACAAAATTATCGGGTGAAATATTGATGACGCTTGAGGAGGTCCCATCTGGCACAAACTGTGTTTTATTTACTGAAGATGAATAAGCCGTACTGCTACCTGCGGTAAGTGACAACGTAGGGTAACGAAGGCTTTTAGCAACTGCCTTATCATATTGGGCGGCTATTTTTTGTTGCTGGATTATTTGTACATCTGGCAATAATTTTAAAGCTGCTTCATACACTTCTTTGGGTTCAATCTCTTTTACTGCTAATTCATCTGCTGGTTCTTCCGCTATAAAAGTAACCGCCTCATCAGTTTCATAATTCATCGCAAGGAACAAATCGAGCCTTGCTAATTCTAAATTATTTTTCGCAGTAGAAAGTGCCAGTTCCTCCGTTGCTGCCTGCCCGTTTAAATCTGACAATTGCACTTCGGCCAATACACCTGCATCCACTTTTTTTTGTGCTAATACAACCTGTTCAATAGATGCATTGAGCTGTAGTTGCGTGGCCTTTATAATTTCGTTACTACTAATAACCAGCAGGTATGCACGGATAACACCTAAGATAATAATGTTCTTTGCGGCGTCTGTTTGAAAGCCTGCGGATTGCATGGTTGCCCTGTTTCTTTTGATGGCATTCTTTATCTGCATGCCGTTAAATAACGTAACATCCATTGAGGCCCCATAATTGCCATAACCAATGGTTTGGTTGATGAACTGGTTACTATAAGGATCTATACTTTTACCTGTATTTAAGCCCTGCCCAAGGTTGACATTGAACGTAGGCAAGCGTTGGTATTGCGCCTGTCGTAAAGCAATTGTATTGATGGTAGATTGGTACACCGCATCTTTTACCTGCTGATTATTTTGCAATGCAATATCGATACACTCTTTTAGTGTCAATTTTTTTTGTGCATGCGTACTCAATAACAGCACAAGGCTTAACAAAAGCAGGATAATTTTTTTCATGATAAAAAAACATTTTAGCTTGCTATGCCAACTCCTGTGCCATTGTTGAAACCCTTAACAGCAGTGCATTCCATGGTTACAGCCTAAATAACCTGTCCGGTAATGGACAATTTTTGTACCCTACCGTACAAGCAATCCATCTTTTAACCGGATAATTCGGTTGCCATATTCAGCATTTACTTCGCTATGCGTAACCTGCACGATGGTAACTTTTTCCTGCTCGTTCAGCTTTTTAAAAAGTTCCATAATTTCTTTTGCCTGGTCGCTGTGCAAGTTACCTGTTGGCTCATCTGCAAAAATAACCTTTGGGTTACCGGCAATGGCACGGGCAATACCTACCAGTTGCTGCTGCCCGCCAGATAGCTGTGATGGAAATAAATCTTTTCTGCCTACAATATTAAATTTATCCAGCAACTCTGCTACCCTGCTTTTTCTTTCTGATGAATTAAGGCCTTTATATAGCAAAGGCGTTTCAATATTTTCATACACCGTAAGCTCATCAATTAAATGGTATGCCTGAAAAACAAAGCCAATCTGGTTACGGTGCAGATCGGTTCTTTTCTTTTCAGTTAACTTAGAAACATTCTCTCCCAGAAATAAATATTCACCGTCATTGGGTTCTTCCAGCAGGCCGAGGATGTGCAGTAGGGTTGATTTTCCCGACCCCGATGGCCCCATGATAGAGACAAATTCGCCTTCCGCAATGTCGAGGCTTACATCGCTCAATACGTAAGCTTTTTTTGATCCGCTGTTGTAGTACTTGTAGATTTTTTTTAGTTGTATCATTTTTTTGTTTTAGATATTCAGAAGTTCTTTAATGGTATATTTTTCGATGGACACATTTTCTCGATAATTATCATTCGGTTTTTAAAGTTTTTATTGGATTAGCAATGGCAGCTTTTATTGATTGAATACTTAGTGTTATCAATGCAATCAGCAGGGCT
>JAYVUJ010000020.1:0-5275 GCA_043788035.1 Ferruginibacter sp.
TACCGTCATTATAGTATAAAGAAAATGTATTTTAATAAATACACAGTATCATTGGTTGCATTAATAGTTGTGATTGCAATAAAAATTTACGCTTAATAAAAAATGTATTGCCACTACGATTTGTTAAAGGTGACGTGAAATGAATCACTTTTTTTTGACTTAATAAATTGTAGTTTTTTTTAAAGGATATATTATCTCCTTTTCCATATCAAAATCTTTTAAATACTTTGATCTTAATAAAGCTTCAAAGTAAGGCTAAAAAACTTACAAATTTAGATACCCAATTTTTGTATTTTTTCTTTTTCTTGTACTTTAGCATATAAAAGCATTAAGAAAGTATAATAAAATGGTACCATTGGTGCTTTATATCTTACTAAAGTCCCGAAATTAAAAGAAACCAACCCTGCAAGTGGTGCCAGTAAAAGTGTAAAAATAATTGAAAAAGCGAGGATCCTGTTTTTAAATGCGAGGCTAAAAAAACCTGTAAATTTTAATTTAACCAAAAGGAATAAGGTAATTATTAATACTGCAAAAGATTCTAAAGCATTTGATATAGCAATTATATTAGGAATTTCCCATAAAAAAGGCCTAAACAAAGAAACAACTAAAGAATTAAAATACGTCCTCAAAACGCCAAATAGGCTTACATCATCTACACTTGGCAATGTATACGTTGACCCACCCGAATCAGCTTGAATGGTTTGTATACTAGTTACGTCGTTTACCAAATTGCTAGAAAAAATATCACCTAAAAAATCTCTTTTTGCAATTGCTAAAGATGATAATGCCAATAATATAAAAAACATTAGCAACTTTACTAATATTTTATATTGCTTTTTTACTGTTGTAGCAAAACTCACGTACAAGCTCCAAAAAGCAGCAAAACAAAAAAGATAGAAAATATAGCTTTTAAAAAATAAAAGAAAATATGCGCCTAAAATCATTTCTAAAAAAATAAAAATGCTAAATTTCCCTTTCATTAAGTTATATAATGCACTTACACACATTCCTAACCCAAAAATACAAAAAGGTTCCTTCATAACATTGGTTGTCCAAAATATAAATGAAGGTGCAAAAAGACAGGTTATAGCTATTTTTTTATAATAGGCAGGGAATTCTTTAACAAAAATTATGTATATTTTCCAACTCCCTATAAAACTTAGCCATGTCATTATTAAGGCTATCGGTAAATATGTGCCGAAACAAAATATGCCAATAAAGCCAGATGCTTTGTACATGTTTTTTAATGTTTCGACGTAAATCCTATCGCCTAAACGTGGGGAAAATTGCTGAGCTTCATAAGAACAGTTTTCAAAAGACTTAAAAACAAGCTCTAGGCCATATATAGGGTTTTGTTTTGTGGCGGACCAGATTTCTTTAGCACCCTGAAAATAATTCCATGAATCGCTATAGCCATAATAATATTCAAATAAAAAAGCTAACAAAAAGCAGCAAACGCATTTTAATACAAATGCTGGGACAATGTATCTCTTAACGGGCGAATTTTTATAATATTTATTTTTCCACCTTATCACCCACAGTAAAAGAAGTAAAAAATAAATGGGTGCCAGTATTGCATCATAATAAGTTAACATAGAAAATAATGAAAAGTATTTTTATAAGCGGTGGGCATAAAATAGTAGTTGGTTAAATATAATGTTTCCGATTATTACACAAATTATGCAAGCTAATCAAATGCACCAATTAATTCAAAATCTTAATAATTTTAACTTAAAACTTTAAGTTTATTAACTAACTAAATAAAGCATATTTTAAAGCAACTTGAACTTACTTAACGTTTTCTTTATATTTTTACGTTATATCAATATTACTATCATGCATTCAATCTTAATAACCGGCGGTGCTGGTTTTATAGGCTCTCATCTTACCCGTTTGTTTGTAACAAAATATCCGCAGTACAACATCATTAACCTGGATAAGCTTACTTATGCAGGCAACCTTGAAAACCTGACAGATATAGAAAATCAACCAAACTACCAATTTGTAAAAGGAGATATTACCGACCTTCCTTTTTTACGCGAACTTTTTCAAAAACATACTTTCACCGCCGTGCTTCATTGCGCAGCCGAAAGCCATGTTGACCGATCTATAACCGACCCGCTTGCTTTTGTTACCACCAATGTTATGGGCACCGGTTGTTTATTACAAACGGCTAAAGAGTTTTGGAAAGAGGATTTTGATAATAAAATATTCTACCACATATCTACCGATGAGGTGTATGGCTCATTAGGCGAAGAAGGTTTTTTTACAGAAAATACGCCTTACGACCCCCGCAGCCCATATTCTGCATCCAAAGCATCATCAGACCATTTGGTTAGGGCATTTTACCATACTTACCATATGCCGGTTAAAATTTCTAACTGCAGTAATAACTACGGTCCCTTTCACTTTCCCGAAAAATTAATACCACTTTGCATACACAATATCATCCATAAAAAGCCTTTGCCTATTTATGGCAAGGGCGAAAATATACGCGATTGGCTGTTTGTAGAAGACCATGTAAGGGCGATAGATGTTATTTTTCACAAGGGTGTAATTGGCGAAACCTACAATATTGGTGGTCATAACGAATGGACAAATATTGCGTTAGTTAAAGAGCTTTGCAAGCAGATGGATGAAAAATTGGGGAGAGAAAAAGGCGAATCTGAACAGTTGATCACCTACGTAAAAGATAGGGCCGGGCACGATTTGCGCTATGCTATAGACGCTACAAAGCTTAAAGAAAAACTGGGCTGGCTGCCATCTTTGCAGTTTGAAGAAGGTATTTCTAAAACCATTGACTGGTACCTTAACAATACGGAATGGCTCAACCACGTTACCAGCGGCAATTATCAAAATTATTACCAACAGCAATATCATACCAGATAATATGAAAGGAATTATTTTAGCAGGCGGCAGCGGCACAAGGTTATACCCAATTACAATGGGCATCAGCAAGCAATTGATGCCTATTTACGATAAACCTATGATTTATTACCCGCTTAGCACACTAATGCTTGCCGGTATTAAGGAAGTGCTGATTATTACTACTCCTGATGACCAGGCGCAATTTATCCGCTTGTTAGGTGATGGCTCTCAATGGGGGTGTGCTATATCTTACGCTAAACAGGAAATACCCAATGGGCTTGCCCAAGCATTTGTAATTGGCGAAACATTTATTGGCACCGATAGCGTGGCTTTAGTATTGGGCGATAATATTTTTTATGGCAGCGGCTTTAGTAAATTACTGCAGGATTCTGCCAACCCGGATGGCGCGGTAATATTTGCCTACCCCGTAAGCGACCCTGAAAGATATGGGGTGGTTGAATTTGATGATAATTTAAATGCTATCAGCATAGAAGAAAAGCCTGATAAGCCAAAAAGCAACTATGCTGTGCCCGGTCTATATTTTTATGATAACGAAGTAGTGGAAATTGCGAAAAATATTCCGGCAAGCCCAAGGGGTGAATATGAGATTACAGATGTGAACAGGATTTACCTAAAAAATAAAAAATTAAAGGTAGGCGTTTTGGATAGGGGCTTCGCATGGCTGGATACCGGCACTTTTGAATCGTTGAGCGATGCCAGCGAATACGTTAGGGTAATTGAAAAAAGGCAGGGTTTAAAAATTGGGTGCCTGGAAGAAATAGCCTGGCGCATGCAGTTTATAACTAAAGAACAATTGTTGGTACAAGCAGAAAAGCTTAAAAAAAGTGGCTATGGCGAATACCTCAAAAGCATAGCCCGATAAAGGGTGTAAAAAAATAAGCCTATAATTATTGCTTGCTATTGAGCATTAAGGTTTTATTTTGCTGAATAAATAAAGCATTATGTGTGGCATAGCAGGTTCCGTAAACTTTAAATTATCCTACCCGGATATTGATAAAAACATGTTTCATCGTGGGCCTGATGAACAGAATGGCTTTATGGCCGATAATGTAGATTTGTACCACCTGCGCTTATCTATATTGGATATTGGCGGCGGTAAGCAGCCAATGCATTTAGAAGATAGGTTTACTATTATTTTTAATGGCGAAATTTATAACCATAAAGAAATAAGGGCTCAACTTAACCTACACGGCAAAACATCGTCTGATACAGAAACACTGCTGTTATTATACCAAAAATATGGCGCTGATTTTTTAAATTACCTTGAAGGCATGTTTGCCTTTGCGATTTACGATAAACAAGAAAAAAAAATATTCATTGCCCGCGATAGAGCCGGTAAAAAGCCCCTTTACTATTATAATGATGGTCAAAAAATTGTTTTTGCCAGCGAATTAAATTGCCTGAAGGGCTTGCTGCCATTGCAAATGGAGAATAACCACTTTCAGCATTACTTGCGTTTAGGATCTTTTTACGGAACACTTACCCCTTACAAAAATGTTACAGAATTAAGTGCCGGGCATTTTTTAATAATTGATTGCACCACGCTTGAAATAACAAAAAAATGCTGGTGGAATATCAACCGTTTTTATGAGCAAAACCATACAGATAATTTTGAAGAAAGCCTGGAAAAAGTAGATAGCTTTTTAAATGAAGCAGTAAAAAGAAGGGTAGAGTCATCTGATTTGGAAGTGGGTTGTTTTTTAAGTGGTGGTATTGACAGTGGTTTGGTTACCGCCATTGCAAGTAAACACAACAATAAAATAAAAACATTTACAGTTTCTTTTGATGGAGAGTACAACGAGGCTCCCTTGGCAAAGTTAGTGGCAGATAAATACAATACCCATCATAGTGAAATAGCCATATCGTTCGACCACCTAAAAAATGACCTGGAAAATATTTTATGTAATTATGGAGAACCTTTTTTTGATAGTTCTGCTATACCCAGCTATTACGTAAGCGCCGCCGCTAAAGAGCATTTAACGGTTATTTTAAACGGCGATGGTGCAGATGAACTGTTTGGTGGTTATCGCCGATATGTGCCTTTTGCAAGGCATGATTTTTTTAAGAGTAATGCTTTAATAAAAAATATTGCAGGCGTAGCATCCAGTATTTTGCCTCCATCCAATAATAAAAAATCAACGTACAATTATTTTTATAGGCTACTATCGCTGGCATCAAAAAATAATTTAGAAATTTATTTATCCGCTGGGGTAGATATTATGGAGAATTATGAAAGTAATATCTTAAGCAACGGATTAGATTACATGCAGCCAATGCGGCAAGATTTTAATGCCATTGCCAATACAAGCATTAGTGGTTTAAGAAAAATAATGAACATAGATTTTAATGCCACGTTATTTACAGATTTACTTGTAAAAATGGATAT
>JAYVUJ010000021.1:0-8810 GCA_043788035.1 Ferruginibacter sp.
CCGCATCTGCGCAGCAAAATATCCATCCACAATCAACCGAATACGAATGGCCTGCAGATACCAAAGTAAAAGACAAGCTCGATAAATGGCAGGACCAAAAATTTGGCATGCTGATACATTGGGGATTGTATTCGGCAGCGGGCATTATGGAGTCGTGGAATTTATGTAGCGAAGATTGGATTGATCGTGATAGCACCATCGCTTATGAAGCGTATAAAAAATGGTATTGGGGTTTTAAAAAAGATTTCAATCCTGTAAAATTTAATCCGGAAAGCTGGGCAAAAGCTGGTAAGGATGCAGGCATGAAGTATGTAGTTTTTACCACCAAGCACCACGATGGCTTTTGTATGTTTGATACAAAGCAGACAGATTTTAAAATTAGCGATGGCCCGTTTGCCACAAACCCAAAAGCAGATGTTGCTAAATATGTGTTTGATGCTTTCAGGAAAGATGGTTTTATGATCGGCGCATATTTCTCCAAGCCCGACTGGCATTCGGAAAACTTCTGGTGGCCTAAATACGCTACGCCGGATAGGAATACCAATTACGATATCCGCAAATTTCCGTGGCGCTGGAATAAGTTTAAAGACTATACTTTTAATCAGATAAGCGAACTGATGCACAACTATGGCGGCATAGATATTTTATGGCTGGATGGTGGCTGGGTACGCCCGCTGCAAACCGTGAACGATGAAGTACGTGCCTGGGGAGCCGCCATACCGCAATGGAGCCAGGATATTGACATGCCAAAAATTGCTGCCATGGCAAGAGAAGTACAGCCAGGCTTATTAGTAGTTGACCGTACAGTGCATGGCCCGTACGAAAATTACCAAACACCTGAACAGCATATCCCCGCAACACAATTAAGCCATCCGTGGGAAAGCTGCATGACGCTTGCCAACAATTGGGGCTTTGTGCCAAATGACCAGTTTAAGCCGGCATCAAAAATCATTCATTCATTGATAGAAATTGTTGCTAAAGGAGGCAGCTTATTATTGGGCGTTGGGCCTAAGCCAGATGGGCTGTTTCCAGATGAAGCCACACAGTGCCTCGAAGAGATCGGCACCTGGATGAATAAGAATGGCGCTGCTATTTACAACACCCGCAACACAAAAAATTACAACGATGGCAGCACCTGGTTTACACAAAATAATACTACCGGCATACGTTATGCCATGGTTTGTTTAAAAGATGGAGAACCAATGCCGGCAAGCATTAGCTGGAAATTAAACATCCCTAAAAAAGGTTCTAAAATAAAATGGCTGCCAACCGGCGAAACTGTTACTTGGTCTGCAGCCGGGGATGTGGTTACGCTAAAAATGCCAGCATCTGTAAATAAAATAAAAGGCAGCACGCCTGCAGTAGCATTTTCTTTTTTGCCTGCCGAATAAAATTTTATGCCTACTTTCAAACATCAATAACTACGTATAAACTAATGGATAAAAATACAATTATAAAAAGGCTTGCAATGGGCTGTTTTGCAGCTATGCCCCTGCTCACATCTGCGCAGCAATTAATAAAATATGTTGACCCATTTATTGGCACTGGCGGCCACGGGCATACTTACCCCGGCGCACAGGTTCCTTTTGGTATGGTACAATTAAGCCCTGATAATGGCAGCGAAGGTTGGGACTGGAGCAGCGGCTACCATTATTCAGATTCAGTGATAGCAGGCTTTAGCCACATGCATTTAAGCGGTACCGGTATTGGCGATTGGTGCGATATTTCGGTGATGCCTTCCATTGGTTTTATCAATGATACCATTGCCATGTATCGTGAAAATTTTTCTCATAAAAATGAAAAAGCAAGCCCGGGTTTTTATTCGGTAAAGCTTGATAATGGTATCAGCGCAGCTTTTACTACTACAGAAAGATGCGGGCTGCACGAATATACTTTCCCCAAAGGCGCCACACCAGTTATACGTTTTAACCTTGGCTTTGCCATTAATTGGGATAAGCCGCTTGATACCTATATCAAACAGGTAAATGATTCTACCATTGTAGGCTACCGCTATTCAGAAGGCTGGGCGCATGTACAACGGGTTTATTTCGCCGCACGTACCGCTGTTCCTTTTGCTAGGTTATATGTATCAAATGGCAAAGAAAGCAGTAAAGGCACCAGCGCAAAAGGTACCGCTATTAAAGGTCAGTTAATGTTCCGCAACATGCAGGGTAAGCCCATTTTAATGAAGGTGGCTTTATCAACCGTAAGCACGGAAAAAGCCTTGTTGGCATTACAGGAAATACAAGGCTGGAGCTTTGAAGCAGTAAAAAAACAAGCGGAAAATAAGTGGGAAAAAGAGCTGCAAAAAATCGTTATTAAAGGAAAAGATGAAACAGCAAAAAAAGTTTTCTACACAGCACTGTATCATACTTGTATGGCACCTGCACTTTTCTCAGATGCGGATGGCAGTTACCAGAATGCACAAGGCGAGGTAAAGAAGATGGCAACCGGGCAACGCTATAATGAGTTCTCTTTGTGGGATACTTTTCGTGCGCTCGACCCTTTGTTTTCGTTAACGCAGCCAGTAAAAATAACGGAGTTCGTCAATACCATGCTGGCGTTTTATAAAGAGAATGGCTTGCTGCCTATTTGGGATATCAGCAGCTGGGAGTCTAATACCATGACGGGTTACCACGCCATACCAGTAATAACGGATGCCATCTTAAAAAACATAAAAGGCATTAACGTACCCGAAGCTTTTACCGCTATGAAAAAGAGTGCTATGCAAGATATACGTGGCACAAATTTTTATCGACAGTATGGTTATGTACCTCAAGATAAATATGGCAACAGCGTAACCGTAACGGTAGAATATGCCTACGATGACTGGTGCATTGCACAAGTTGCAAAAAAGCTAGGCAAGCAAGATGATTATGAAACATTCATGAAGCGGTCTGCTTCGTGGAAGATCTTATTCGATCCTTCAACCGGTTTTATCCGTGCAAAAAATAGCGATGGAAATTGGGTAACGCCTTTTGATCCCTACCTTTCTGAGTACGATGATAAAAAGTCAATGTATACAGAAGGCAATGCCTGGCAGCACTCGTTTTTTGTGCCGCACGATGTACAGGGCCTTGCCAATGCGCATGGCAGCGATGAAAAATTTATACTTAAATTAGATTCGTTATTTACAGTAAGCTCATTGCTAAACGGCGAAAATGTACCGCCCGATGTAAGCGGCTTAATTGGGCAATACGCACATGGCAACGAGCCAAGCCACCATATTGCGTACATGTATAGTTTTGTAGGTGCCGCATGGAAAACGCAGGAGCGTGTACGCATGATAGTAGACTCAATGTACCATGCCCTGCCTGATGGTTATGCAGGCAATGAAGATTGCGGGCAAATGAGCGCCTGGGGCGTTTGGAGCATGGCAGGCCTATATCCTGAAAACCCATCAAGCGGCCAGTATGTATTTGGCAGCCCGCAGTTTGAAGAAGTGAAATTTAATTTGCCAGGCAATAAAACATTCACGGTAAGGGCAAGCAATACGGCGAAAGGCCACCCGTATATACAATCTGCTTTGCTAAATAACAAGCCCTATAAAAAAACGTATATCGACCATGCGACAATGCTGGGCGGCGGTATTTTGGAATTTACAATGAGCGATAAACCAAATAAAGAGTTTGGCCTATCACCAACAGTAAGGCCAACATCGGCAACAAAATAAAAAGTAAACGATGGCTACAAATAACAATAGTCAAAACGAACGCCCTAAAGCCCCTCTCCCCCGGAGAGGGGCTTTAGGGTAAGGTATAGCAGGGCCTACCAGTTAATAAAATAATAAACTAAAAACGATAAACACGCCATCAATGAAAAGAAATGAATTTATAAAAACAAGCGGCCTGCTAACCGCAGGGCTGTTATTAAAAGACCTTGCCTTTTCACAAACCTTTGCCCAGTACCCAACAGTAAGGGTGGCATTAGATAAAAGAAAATTCCATAGCAAAGCTGTAGAGGCGGCTATTACTGAGTTTCAGGCAAAAGTGCCTAATAAGGAATTGGGCTGGCTGTTTGAAAATTGTTTCCCCAACACGCTCGATACAACTGTTGATTTTTCGATGGTTGATGGCAAGCCGGATACTTATGTTATAACCGGCGACATAGATGCCATGTGGATGCGGGACAGCACTGCGCAGGTATGGCCATACCTGCATTTAATAAAAGATGATAAAGATTTACAGCATTTAATAGCCGGCGTTATTAACCGCCAGGCGAGGAATATTTTAAAAGATCCTTATGCCAATGCATTTTATAAAGATGCCGGCAAAGTTAGCGAATGGAAGTCTGACCTTACCACCATGCAACCGGGCATACACGAGCGAAAATACGAAATTGATTCGCTTTGTTACCCCATAAGGCTGGCCTATAATTATTGGAAATTAACCAGTGACACAGCACCGTTTGATGCGCAATGGAAAGAAGCCATTAGAACAATTTTAAAAACCTTTAAAGAGCAGCAAAGAAAAACCAGTCAAGGCCCTTACACTTTTCAACGTACCACGGCTTACGCTACCGATACGGTTCCAATGGGTGGTTATGGTTACCCGGTAAAGCCTGTAGGCCTTATCTGCTCAATGTTTCGCCCAAGCGATGATGCTACTGTATTTCCTTTTTTAATCCCTTCTAACTTTTTTGCAGTCACCAGTTTACGGCAGGCTGCCACTATGGCAAAGCAAATTACTAAAGATGATGCGCTGGCTGTAGAACTAAAAGCACTGGCCGATGAGGTGGATAAAGCCTTGCAGCAACATGCCATTATCAACCATCCGCAGTTTGGTAAAATTTATGCGTATGAGGTAAACGGCTTCGGCAGTTATAATTTAATGGATGATGCCAACGTACCGAGTTTATTATCGCTTCCTTATTTGGATGCGGTTAAAAATACAGACCCAATATACATCAACACCCGTAAAATGCTGCTTTCTAATAACAACCCATTTTTCTTTAAAGGCAAGGCGGCAGAGGGTATTGGCGGGCCACATATAGGCGTAGATATGGTATGGCCGTTAAGCATCATCATGCGTGGGCTTACCAGCAATAACGATGCGGAAATTAAGTCCTGCATCACAACCCTGCAAAATACGCATGCAGATACAGGCTTTATGCACGACTCTTTCCACAAAGATGATGCGAAGCAATTTACCCGTTCATGGTTTGCCTGGGCCAACACTATTTTTGGCGAACTGTTGTGGGAAGTGTATAAAACCAAGCCGCATTTGCTAGCGTAAAATACAAATACATAAATTAATTTTTGTCCAGGCCAATATAGCGGCTAGGTGGTACTGCGGTGGCGTCGCACATGTGTACTTTTGTTTTTCAATTCAGCTTTTACCACCAGGTTTGGGGCGTATAAGTAAGGTAAGCTTGGCATATTGCCTGAAGAGAAAACTGTTGTATTTAAAGTTTACACCTTTTTTAAAGCTGTAAACTTTAAATACAACGATGCTTTTTTAGTGTATGAATAAGGTAGCAAATTTAGGAGGTGCTCAACAAATATTTATTGTACAAGAGTGCTACGCCTGTGAAGATCGACATAGCTGCTGAATTTGCCCGGACAACAAAAAAAATAATTATGGAAAACAAACATTCTTGTAAGTACGGACTGCCTTTTTTGCTACTGCTATCTTAGCGCCTACACTAACCATCCGCAACCTAAAATAAGTACGGGCATTATCCGTAATAAAATGTACTTCACTTAAAAGTGACATAAAAACAGCTTTTACCGTACATAACGGGGCGAGATTTTATTAACTTTCCACAAATTCTTTTTGGTAACTCAGCGGGCTTTTGCCAGTTATCTTTTTAAAATATTGGTGAAAGCTGGTGAAGTTATGGAAGCCGCTTTCGAAGCATACTTGCTTAATACTGAGGTTATCTTCTATCAATAATTTGCAGGCATGGCCAACCCTTAATTCAATTAAAAATTGCGAGTATGTTTTGCGGGTACGGCTTTTAAAAAACCGGCAAAATGAATGCGGGCTTATGTTGGCAACGCCGGCAATTTCTTCCAGCGCAATCTTATCTTTAAAATTCATTACCGAATATTCGTAAATATCATTGATCCTATTTTTTTCACTGTCTACCAAATCATAGTTAAAACCCATAGAGGATAAGGCTTTCACATCTTTACATTTTGCTATCAGGTCTAGCGCAGATATTAAAAGTACCAGCCTTTGTGGGCCTTCAGCTTTTAATAATTGCTGCATTATATCGGCTACTTTTTTAGCGGAATCGCCATAAACATGCAGTCCTCGTTTGCCTTTTTCCAGTATTACTTTAATGGGCGCATTTTCAGGTAATTGAAGAAAATTACCGCCCCAAAAATCTTCGCAGAAATGTACTACCCTGGTATCTGCAGTAAGTGTTGGCTGGCTGGCAAAATACTCGTCATCAAAGCGCCAGTAATGTGGCAGGTTAGCGCCTACCAGTACCACATCGCCAGCAGAAAAACGTTCAATACTATCACCAACAAATTGTGTGCCTTTTCCTTTTTCAAAATGTATAAGTTCTACCTCAACATGATAATGCCAGCGATTATTCACATGGGGCACAAGGTCTCGCCGCACACTAAATGAATAATTAGGCCCCTTGGAAACTTTAAGTAATTGTGGTAGCATGCAATGCGTTTGGCAAATAGTTAGAAATTATTATAGTAGTAATATACCTTTTTTTATTTATGATGTAGTATTTTGTTTAATTGAAAACTATAGCCGGGTATACTGTAGGTAATTGCTAGCTTTTTTAAAAGCGTTTAAGTTGGTTGTACGGGTTTAAAATTTATTTATTGGTTGGCTTTTTTAAATTTGCCACTACCCATCCTGTTGTGATACTTAACTGTTTTTACCTGGCTGGTTATGGCATTTACCAATAGATAATAGCATTTTAACCGCAATAAAACTTTGTACTAATAAAATCATTTATAATCAGTTGGCGATAATAAGCACAATAAATGATGCTTTAAAAGGTTTACTAGCGGCTGCTATTTATGGGCTCAATTTTACAGCGTTACTATTCTTTAACAATTTTTAAAATATGCGATGCCAATAAGGTTGAATAGTTAGCCAATGTACAGGATGGAAATTATGATAAAATTTCTTTCTTTTGTTTTTTATAATTTCGCATTTATTCTATAGCAAGCTTAAGGGCATTGCCACTTTATAAAAAATGTGTGGTGTATAAAATTGGCGCCAATAATTGTAGCATGGTTGATAAAAAATAAGCAGGTTAAGGTGTACAAACAGATAGCTCAATTGTACGGCGCAGGCTAAGGGAGTACCGATAAGTAAAATAAAATTTAAAAATAAAGTAATCACTAAGATGGACAACGACATAAGTACCGCACAGCTTTTTTTAAAAATTCATCCGGCTGATAACGTATTGGTTGCTTTGAAGGAGCTTCCAAAAGGCACTACTATTTTATATCAAGAAAAACACTTTTTACTAAAGGAAAAAATAGGTGCCAAGCATA
This sequence comes from Ferruginibacter sp., assembly GCA_043788035.1. GTDB lineage: Bacteria > Bacteroidota > Bacteroidia > Chitinophagales > Chitinophagaceae > Ferruginibacter. Next base: position 7,475 of record JAYVUJ010000021.1, read on the forward strand.
AGTTTTTTATAAACGATATGGCTGCCGGCGCTGCAGTAATGATGTATGGCGTACTGGTGGGCAAACTTCAAAACGATATTCAGCAAGGCCAGGCAATGACCACTTCAAATACCCGGCATGCCGCAGGTGAATATGCTTACCGTGATGCGCACTACACCTGGCACCCGCCAGATATTACAAGGTTTATTGGGCGTACCTTTAATGGGTATAAACGTAGTGATGGCAGGGTAGGCACGGCTAATTACTGGCTTTTTGTGCCAATGGTTTTTTGTGAAAACAGGAACCTTGATGTTATTAAAGAAGCGCTGCATAAAGAATTAGGCTATGCCTTGTCTGATAAATACAACCGCTTTACCAGGCAGCTACTGCAAGCTTTTGATGAAGGCAGCAGTACTACCGCAGTAGATCTGGTACCGAAAGAAAGCAACCATAAGGAACGTTACTTTAAAAATATTGATGGCATAAAATTTTTAAACCATACAGGTGGTTGTGGAGGTACTAGGCAAGATGCAGAAACGCTGGGCGCATTGCTGGCTGCTTATGCCGACCATCCTAATGTGGCGGGCGTAACGGTGCTAAGCCTGGGCTGCCAAAATTTACAGACAGATTATTTTTTGAGTGAATTAAAAAGGCGCAACCCAAATTTCGATAAGCCATTGTTTACGTTTGAGCAGCAAAAAATAAATAGCGAAGAGCAATTGATTTACGAGGCTATCCGCACTACTTTTAAAGGGTTGGTAGAAGCTAACAAAGCAGTACGCCAGCCTGCCCCTTTAAGTGCGTTGACTATCGGCGTTAAATGTGGTGGCAGTGATGGTTTTAGCGGTATATCTGCTAACCCGGCAGTTGGGTATACATCCGATATAATTGTTGCTTTGGGTGGTAAGGTATTGCTGGCCGAATTTCCAGAATTATGCGGTGCAGAACAGGAGCTGATTGACCGGTGCGTTACCAAAGAAGCAGCCGAAAAATTTATGCGCCTCATGAAGGCTTATAACGATACAGCACTAAGCGTTGGCTCTGGCTTTCACATGAACCCATCTCCCGGTAATATAAAAGATGGGCTGATAACCGATGCTATAAAATCTACTGGTGCTGCAAGAAAAGGCGGTACATCCCCGGTGCAGGATGTGTTGGATTATACAGAGCCTGTAACAAAACCAGGCTTAAGCTTAGTGTGCACGCCCGGCAACGATGTGGAAGCAACTACCGGAAAAGCCGCATCCGGGGCCACTCTTATTTTATTTACTACCGGCCTAGGTACGCCCACCGGCAACCCTATAGCATTAACTATAAAAGTATCTACCAACACATCGCTTGCCAAAAGGATGGGCGA
>JAYVUJ010000022.1:0-6268 GCA_043788035.1 Ferruginibacter sp.
TTGATTTATGTAATATTTAAACTTGTCACTCCACAATGGATATTAACGTTCCGGCAATTTTAGAACAACTGAAAACACTGGTTTCAGAAAATGCAAGCCTACAATCTACCATTGACGAGATGAAGGATTTTACTGCCGTAAGGGAAAATGAATTGCGTACACTTAAAGTAGAAATAGCTACCATAGCAGAAACAAAAAGCCAGCTTGACAACCAGGCTATGGAACTGGAAATTTTACAGGATTACATGGATAGCCTCCAACAGAAAGCAGCCGGTGCAAAAAATATAGAAACAGGGCTGCGCCAGGAAATAAGCAATAGTATTAGCCAACAGCATCAATTAGAAAATTTACAGCACCAATACACGTACCTGCAGGTGCAATTTGAAGAATTGCAAAACCAATTGCAAGAAGCAAGCAACCGTAACCTTGTACTGCATCAACAAACAAGCCGCATGGCCGAAAAGGAAAGTTTGTTGGCAGATGCTTTATTGGAAAGGGACGAATGGAAGGCGCTCGCTGAATTACGGAAACGATAAATAACCCCCCTTTTTATTGCAAATATTTTTGACAGATGCCAGTACCATTTTTAAGCACCTAAAAGCGTACTGATCCAAATTAAATGCTTCGCATAAATAATTTGTAAATGCTTTGCATTGATACTGTTTTTATATTTTTCTATACATTTAAAACACTGTGTATGAATTTTAATTATTGAGTAAATAACAAAAATTTATTTTGATTGCAGTTGCTATTGTTTTTGCCTTGGCCCAACATATCTTTTTTTAGAAGCATTATTGGGATGCATTGAAAGGGGATGTTAGTATTTATGTTTTATAGTTGCCGGCATTGTAGCATATTTCGGTAACAAGGCTTCAAGCTTACAAAAACAAATTGTTGTATTATATAAATTGCAGCAGCCTCGGCATTATTGCCTATGGTTTAGTTTTTAGCGCTGCTTCTCAGGAGGTTTTGGAAGATATCTCTTACGCGTTTGATTTTATCGTGCACTCCTCGCTGCAATTGGTGTTGTAGCAATTAGTTATTTTTAAATTATTCTGTAGATAGAATAAAATGGGGTTAGGCACTTTAAATAAACAGTTTTAAAGAGAATTAAAAACGGTATGCCATAATAAATAATTTATAAGTTAAAAAGCATCTGCAGGTAATACATGCTTTTTTATTTGCGTTATTTAGTTGAGGTTTGCAATAAAATTAGATATAATGATAGCAGACATAAGAAAAGAGTATAAACTAAAAACATTAAATGAAACAGATACCGAAACCAATGCGATATCTCAATTTGATAAATGGTGGCAAGAAGCGCTTAACAGTAACATAGATGAAGTAAATGCAATGACGGTAGCAACAGCTACAACTGATGGAAAACCTTCTGCTAGAATAGTTTTATTAAAGGGGTTTGATGAAAATGGCTTTGTTTTTTTTACTAATTACAATAGCCATAAAGGCAAACAATTAACGGTTAACCCAAATGCCTGCATAGTATTTTATTGGAAAGAATTAGAGCGCCAGGTAAGGATTGAAGGCACCATAGAAAAGACCAGTAGCAATGAAAGCGATACCTATTTTTTATCAAGGCCGGCAGGCAGCCAAATTGGTGCATGGTCATCGCCACAAAGTAGTGTAATTGCGGATAGGGGTATCATTGAAGAAAGCGAAAGAATGTATACCGGGCAGTTTGAGAATGAACCAATGAAACGACCGCAACATTGGGGAGGGTATAGGTTAAAGCCGCAACTAATAGAATTTTGGCAAGGCAGACCAAGCAGGCTGCACGATAGGCTACAATATACGTTGCAGGAAAATAATACGTGGAAAATTGAACGGCTTGCGCCATAATTTTATGTTGATAATGGGTAATTGCAAACTTGTAACAGCGGGCAACTATCCATTATCAATTAAAATTTTATTAAGCTTCTTTAGCAGGGGCTGCTTTAGGGGCTACATTTTTTTTAACCACTTTAGAAGGCCTTGATTTGCCGAAAGAACCTTTGGTAATTTTTCCTTTTTTGGTTTTGATATCTCCACGTCCCATAATATTTGTTTTATTTTATTTTTAAATAAGAATAAAAAGCAAGGCTGTTATATGCCTTGCTTTTTAATAAGTCTGGCCAGTATTATAATTTACCAGACAATTCTTTTCCAGCCTTGAATTTAGCTACTTTTTTTGCTTTGATTTTGATCACAGCACCAGTCTGTGGGTTGCGGCCGTTACGGGCAGCTCTTTTAGATACCGAGAAAGTTCCGAAACCTACTAAAGTTACTTTACCGTTTCCTTTTAAAGTTTTGGTAACTGCTTCCACAAAAGAATCTAAAGTTGCGTTGGCTTGTGTTTTTGTAATACCTGCATCTTCAGCAATTTTTGTAATTAATTCTGCTTTGTTCATAATTATATTTTTGAAATTTTATTAAGTCTAACAAATATAGAAGGTTTTTATGTGCAACAAAATTTTTTCTATCAAATTTAAAGTCTATCAAACCGCTGAAAACCGCAAGGAATAAGGGATTTACTCAATTGAGCCAATATTTACCCATGTTGTTAAAATTATATAAAGTGTCTGTAACGCAGTGTGGTAGCGGCTTTCAATTAAAAATTAGCGCAAACTCAATGCCCATGCGGCTTTGGGGCTAATATACAAACCATTTTGGGTAATAAAAATCATTTCTTTTATTTTGCACAATTAGTTAACAACCTGCATTAACGACCTAAAAGAGATGAATTTATTGCCCCATTTATCAAATGCTTTTTGCCGCATAACGGGTGCAAATTTCTCCATATACAAGTTATACAGGCTCTTGCTGCCTGCAAAGTATTGTACCGTAAAAGTGGGGCCTTCGCTGTCATCAACTTCTAACAATTGAAACAGGTTTGCATGCGTAAAGCAACCTGTTGTAATAATGTCGTTTATATGCTCTTCCTTTATCCATTCAACCCAGTCATTTTTTATCGATGGGTCAACTTTTGTAGTAACGTTATATACTATCATCTTGTTTTATTTTATCTACTTCGCTTATCATTTTTTTGGTATACAAAAGTAGTATTAATAATGCGCTGGCAATGGCTAGCCAAAGTACCCATTTGTTATTTTTTTCCCGTAAAGGGATAGCTGCTTTTTCAGCAAAAGCTATAGGTTTTGCTGCGGATAAATATCGTGTAGTATCAGCTGGTAATATTTTATTGATGTTGCTTAAATCATAATCAGGCGGTGTGGCAACAGGGTTGCCCATTATCAATTTATAGCTAACCCCTTTTTCAATGTAGGCAATAAGATATGTATAATCACATGCCGTTTGTACTTCAGTTACGGCAATCGGCAAATTATCTTCATTATAAATTAGCAGATAAAGAATGGGCGTATTTAAAAGCGGTACTTTAAACTGTAAAGTATTATTATTTGAAATGGTAAATGATTGTATCAATTTACCTGGGTGTGAAAGGGTAGTATTGCCTGTATCAGGGATATATACTTCCATCTTTCTATAAAAATAGGTAGGTCCATTTAATTTTATGTTGATATAATTAAAATGATAGGCGGCATGCTGATTAATTTGTACGTAAGACATCTTGCCACTATCTTTTTGAACTATTGCAGAGGCTGGGTTTTGTACCATCTTATTTTGAGGAAGACTGTCTGCAGTTGTGTATTGCAACACATTTTGAATGTTGAAAGGGTCTTTGTTATTATTGTAAACCGTTACTCTTACATAAGCATAATTGCTTTGTGGAAAATTGATGCGTAGCATACTAAGGCTTGATGTTTCATTCGCAATTGGTGCTAACAATACACTGTCGTTAATAACAAACCAATCCTCTTTATTATCGCTGCCGCTCAATGCACAAAATCTTTTTACCGCAGTATTTTTTATGGTTAGCCCTATATTGGAAAGGGTGTTTTTTGCAGGTTCAATTAATAAGACAGTACTTACTTTATTGTTTTCAATTATTGAAAACTTTAGACTGACACTTTTCCTTTCGTTTACTTTATTACTTGCCGAAGATGAGACTATATGCGGTATCCATTTGCCCTCTTTATTTACAATGCGGATATCGCTATAATCTGTTTTTACATGGGCATTTATTTCAGGGCTTAGGTTGATGGTGTAAAAGCCAGCCGTGGTAATACTATCTAACAGACAATAAAATTTATAGCCTGCTGTTTGTGCAACACAGCAAATAGTAATACAATTCAATAAAAAAATACTAATCCACTTTAGCTTCATTATCTATGATTATTTTTTTCAAACGCTGATACATAAATGATACCACAAGCAATAGTACGCCCAGGCAAAAGAAGGCGGCTATCTTGCCACCGGCAGGTATATTCCTGATATCGAATATAAATAGTTTTAGCAAGGTTAATGTAAATAAGCTAAGCGAAATAATACGGAGTGTGCGGTATTTGTAATGCATACCCAGCCACATAAAAGTAAAGGAGCAAACGCCCCATAAAATGGGCAATCCTGTCTTAACATAAATGCGCTGGATGTTATCTAATGGATTAGGTACCGAGTAAAAAGCAGTATTGGAAATTAAAGCAATTTCTACGCTTAGGTAAGTAACAATTACTGCACACAATATCCAGGCAATAAAATCAAAGCTATTGGCAAGTGTATTTTTGTTATTTCTATATACTGTAATCAATCTGTATAGCAAACTGCCAATAAGTAAGGCGCTACACCAATGTGCAACAAAATGAACATTATTTCTTTGCTGCATCAACATATCATTTTGTATAAAAAATGTTTGCGGCTCGCATAAAAAGTACAGTATAATAGATGCCGAAAATAATACCGAAATGCTTTGCCAGTTCAGTTTTGCCTGCTTAATTTTTGGTGTAATAAAAGTGAAGATGCTTATAAATGATAAAGTGTAAAGCAGTAAATAAAGCACATTAATATTTGTATCAGGATAATAATAATCAAACTGATAATTTATTTCAAGCATACCTGCGCCAAATAATAAAATGATGGCGGTAATACGAAAAATATTGTTTTTGGGGATAAAATTTGTTGGAGCCATCCCATCCTTATCAGCTTGTTTTAATTTGACAAGGAATAGTAAATAAGTTGCAATAGCCGCAAACACAGTAGTAATAAAACCTTTGTTAGCAATAATCGTAATAGCTTCATTTTTTAAACCATACAGCTTAACCCAATCTATTAATAAGCTTGCCAGCATGAGCACCCAAACCAGCATAGCCGCATATTGTATGATGTAGATCTTTGCTTTTGTAAACAGCCAATATAGCAGCACCGCCTCGCTGGCCCAAAATAAAGTTATGTAATTACCCCGTAATTGTATAGGCGCCGTAATAGAAATAAACGTTAGCGTAATGCCAATGAGCAAATATAAAATATTGGTATCTACCTTTTGTTTGCGGAACAAAAAGTAAGCGGCAGCTAAATTAAAAATACCCATCGATGCACTAAATAAACCCCTGAATGCTATCGCATCCATTTTGTTTAAACAGTAAATACCTACCGCAAAATACAGCGAAGTACCTGCCAGCAAAATGCCAAAATCAGAAGCGATGAAACGCTTTTTTTCTTTGATGTTATGAGCGATGTTAATTATAAAATAGAGCAGGTAAAAAACTGTTGCAAACACAAATCCATTCTTAAATGTAACGGCAGCCTCGTTATATTTTAATAGGGTAAGCCAGCTGCCGAATAATATTACTGTAAAAATAAAGCTTAAAAGGTTTAGTAGCCTCCATGCTTTGTTATAAGCAATTGCTAAAAGCCCGGTGTTTAAAATGATAACATAAGTAAATAATGCTTTGTAATTGTTACTACCATCACTTACTAAAAAGGGCGCTGCAAAGCCACCAACGAGTGCAATAACTGCCAGTTCTTGTTTATCATATAAAAGAGCAAGCAATACGGCAAATATGGTAATAACAACCATTATTATAAAGGCGGTAGCCTGACTGAAAAGATTAAACTGATGATAAGCCAGCATGATGGTAAAATAAAAAACAGCTAAGCCGCCGCCGGCAAGTACCGAGCTAAAACTTTTGTAACTATTGCGCATGCGGTGCGCCAATACTACTAATACTCCACCACAGGATATACCGATAGCTACACGCCCGATCGGGCCTACCCAATCCTGGTCAATGGCGTACTTTACAAAAAAGCCAATCGCCAATACAAGTATGGCAATACCTATTTTGTTGATCAGGTTTTCGCCAATAAATTTTTCCATGTCCGGATGGCGTTCAAAAAAAGTAGGTTGCGCCGTCGGCTGTTT
>JAYVUJ010000023.1:0-6667 GCA_043788035.1 Ferruginibacter sp.
TGCAAATCGTTTACTACAACGTTAGCGCCCTCCTGCCCAAATTTTACAGCAATGGCACGCCCAATACCACGCCCGCTACCTGTTATCAAGACTGTTTTGCCAGAAAATTTCATCATTTTTTTATTGTTTAAAGTTTAAAGGTCTGCTAAAAACAGGTACTGTCTTGTTTTCAATTGGTTACTGATAATTGATGGGTTATCATTACTGCTGTTACAATATAAATACCTGTTTCCTTTATATGCTTAACTAATATCTTGTTACAGCAAGTGTAATTAAAAAACATTTTACTTAGCCTAACCAGTACTGGTTTCTTATTGCCATGCTATCAATAAATTAGGGGGTGCCTCCATTGTGTCCACTCATTAATTTTTTTATGTGTAGTTGTTTTATAGGGTCACGTTTTTGCTGGGCAGTATTTGTAAAATAACTATGCGCTGTTAAAAATTGCAGCTGCCGTTGTTCCCATTCTTTTTTACTGGCTACTATTTTATAGGCTAGCGCTTCCTTTTGCAGGTTATTGCTAATATCAAAAAAATCATCCCTGCCAAAATAATCCAGGTCTGCATCGCAAATAATCTGCTGCAGTTTATTGCCGGGCAATTGAGGCACTTTTGTGGACATTATCAATGCACAAATATTATCTATGGCATTTTCAGTAACGCCAAACTCAGGCAGATGCTCCCTGGCAATTGTACAACTTACGGCTTCATGGCCAGCGTAGGCATACAAAAATCCTGCATCGTGGTACAATGCTGCAATCTCCAGTTCTAATAAAATTTGTTTGTCTGTTATTCCTTCCGCTATGGCAATTACTACACAATGTTCGGCAACATCTAATGTATGGCTAAGCGTATGATATGTAAGAGAAGGCGAAAGCCCTTTAAATATCAATGATACATATTTTTGGATGGTGGTTACATTCGGCATAGACTGAAACATAAATATAGGACAATGCTGCTATAGTAGGGAAGCATTTTAAATTTTCGTTTTATTTTAATACCCATCAGCCTCAGCTTTTAATAGCATTAAGCGCCGCCACGGTTCTGCCGATAGCTACAAAACAGTTGATGGACATTTTTTGGATACTACATTTTATGGGGTTACAAATAAATTATCCATGGATATATGCCTAACCGTAAATTGTATAAATTTTACAGCCTATGAAAATTAAATCTTATAGGGGCAGATAAAAATATTTAAAACGTAATGTAGAAAAGCGTTAATGGGTTACTTTTACAGTATTAAGTATTTTACGCTCAAACGCAAGCAGGTGATGTCATTAAATATAAAGAGCTAGAAAAATTAAACGTTGGCCGTTAAGAAATCATCCGCCAGCTGGCAGATTGAGCCCAGGCCCGTTAAGAAATAATTTAGGGCGTGGCAGCGTCCGCCAGCTGGCGGATGATTTTAGGGCAACTTTTTAATTTTTAAGCCTTTTTATTTTGAGCCCCGTCCGAACCGGACATCAGGGCGGACGTTATTTTTTTTGTTACTTTTTTTATCAGAAAAAAAGTAGGCAGCAACCCGCTAAAACGAATAGCAACGGCGCCTTAATCATAAAAAACTTAATTCTATAACTTTATTATTTATACAAATTTATAAGATGCAATTAAAATTATTATCACCCATTATAGTTATAGTAGCCGCAGCCTACTTTTTAGGCTGTAGGGGTAATGGAAGTAAAATGAACCCTGCTGCCACTACAACTGCGGCGGCAGATGATGCAGACAAGCCCAATACTAATTACAAGCCGGCGTTTGAAGGGCAGACGAGGATTAAAAAAGTGGTTACTAAAACGCCATATAAGGTAAACCAAATTGCAGAAAAATTAGGTCGCCCCTGGGCTATAATACCTCTGCCCGATGGCAGGTTGATGATTACAGAAAAATCGGGCTTTATCACCATCCATGCTGCCGATGGCGCACAGCTTAAAAAAGTAACTGGCTTACCACCGGTAGATGACAAAGGGCAGGGAGGATTGCTGGATGTTGCCCTGGACCCCGCTTTTACCCAAAACAAAACAATCTATTGGACCTTTTCTAAAAAGATAGGCGATAGTAACCTCACTGCTGTTGGCAAAGGGCAATTATCTGCAGATGAAACCACCATACAAAACCCTACCGTAATTTTTGAGGCAACACCTGCGCTTAAAAGCGAAAACCATTTTGGCTCAAGGCTTATGTTTGATAAAGAAGGCTACCTTTTTGTAACTGCAGGCGAGCGGTCAATTTTAGAAGGAAGGAAGCAAGCCCAATTATTAACCGCTGGCTTGGGGAAAATTTATCGCCTAACAAAAGATGGCAAAGCAGCACCTGGCAACCCTTTTATAGGCAAGGCAGGTGCACGCCCTGAAATTTATAGTTACGGGCACCGCAACCCGGAAAGCCTGGATATTAGCCCTGCCACCGGCGATGTATGGGAAGCTGAATTAGGTCCTCGTGGCGGCGATGAACTTAACCTTATAAGACCAGGCAAAAATTATGGCTGGCCCATTATAACCTATGGAATTGAATATGATGGCAATAAAATAGGAGACTCTATCCAGCAAAAAGAAGGGATGGAACAACCAGTATATTACTGGGACCCGGTGATATCGCCCAGTGGCATGGTTTTTTATAATAGCGATTCAATACCAGAATGGAAAAACAACCTCTTTATTGGTTGCTTAAGCAGTGCGCATATTGATAGGCTGGTAATTGAAAATAATAAAGTTGTTGGCGAAGAAAGCCTGCTGCTGGATAAAAAAGAACGCATTCGTGATGTAGCCCAAATGAACGGCAAACTTTATGCTGTTACCGATGGCGGATTTTTATTTGTGATAAGCAAAAAATAGCGCTGTTGCGTGCGGGAATAACGAAATCCGTAAAGCTATTATGATCATTTTATACTGCCATTTATATGTTGGTTGTAGCCGTTATGCAGGGAAAAATAATTTAACCAATGCAATACTTGTAGAACCAAAAAATTCGGTAAGCGCATATACTTGCTTGCAAAAAATAACTTTACTGTTGCAACAGGTCTACTGCTTCTTGATTGCCTTGCTGTGTAGCCAGTTCAAGTACAGAAAGCCCACGGGCATCAACAATATTTTTATCTGCCCCATGGGCAAGCAGTAACTTAACCATATTATTACGACCAAACATTGCAGCAAACATTAATGCTGTACCCCCGTTGCCATGCTGTTTATTTAAGTCTGCTCCATGCTTTATCAATAGTTCGGCTATGTCTGCATAACCTTTAAATGCTACGCCCATTAATGCGGTATTACCTCCAAAATCTTGCGTATTTATGTCTGCATTTGCTTTTAGTAATAAAACTGCCGCATCATATCGGTTATTATAGCAAGCAATAATTAATGGTGTAAAGCCTTTTTCATCTGTAGCATTTACATTGGCATTTTGTGCAATAAGCTCGTGCAATACAGGTATTTCTCCTAAGCGGGCTGCATGTATAATTACTTTATCAAGATTTTCCATATTTTTTGTTTTACCCTTAAGTTAAGAAGTATTTGTTTGTATTTATCTCACCCAAGCCATTTTGCAAGAAAGCTTTTAAATTTAACGGCATTGAATTTTTAATGATTATTATTTTGTGGATAGCCTAGCAGTGCACCTAGTAATACTGCTATAAAAAGTAGCACTCTTCTAATTTGCTCACTATTATTTTCAGTTATTTACTTTAAATAAAAATTTATTACAAAAATAATACGCTTCAATTTGACCATCAACAAAAATCCATCCAACTAAATTACACGGGCAACAATATGCAAATTATAGAGAATAAAAATACAAGTGTAAAGTTTGAAATAATTTTTTAAAATTGATAGTAAAAAATACTTTGTATCCATACTTATTTCGAAAAATAAAGGGAATTCATCTTCGTAGGCTTGAAAGATATGATACTTACATTAAACAGGCAAAAACAATCTATATTCATCGGCTACCCTACAACATAGGCAGGCAAAAAGGAAATAATTTGATAGCTGGGTTAATGTCAATTTATAGATGTTTATGCGCAGAACTACCATTTAATAATGTTGATTATATATTAAAATAAAACTAATTAACATTATATTGAATTTAAATATATAAGATTTAATTACTTACGTTAACTTTTGGAAAACGAAACAACTTTGGATAAATATATCTAACGTCGAAAGAAGAGAGTATAGCTGCTCTAGGTCCAGGTATACAGCATTTATTAAATAGCGGTGTTAAAATAGTAAGGTGCGGAAGCAACGACTCGTTTACATTTAGTAAACCTGATTATGACTATTTTGCTGTTTGGACATTTCCTACTATTGAAGTTGCCCGGGAATTTAAAAAATTCTTAGAGCCTAAGGATAGTGTTATTACTTTGAACAGGTTAATGCTATAGGAACAGCCTTAAGCAAAAAGGATTTTATTGAAATTATGGTTAATCTATAAAACTGTTGGCGGTAAGCTTTCAAATTAAATTTATAAGGTAACGCTCAAAACCACCATGTTCATCTGCTCTTCCTACTCAAAAATCTTATTCTAAATTTATTAATAGTCAGCTTATTTAAAATACTTAAAGTGTTTAGAGCAAATTGAAGTTGCAGTGTACTAACTCCTAAAAAATATTAAATGGCACTTAAATTATTATATTATCCACTTTTAATTATTGCCATTATTCACAAAGTTTGTGCAACAAAGTAAAATTAGTAAGGGTTGCAATTTCTTGAAACCCTTACTAATGGCTGCTCCCCCTTCCCGACTTGAACGGGAGACCCTTTGATTAACAGCGAGCTTTTTAACTTTTCAGTCACTTTCAATTGCTTGTAATTACCGCTGTAACCCTTACTGCCAATGGGTTATATGATAATGGTGCTTTACATTTGTTTTCAGTAAAAAGGGCTCATTTTTGAAAAACATGTACCAAAACATGTTATAAGAAGTGGTCGCAAATTGAAAATTATTATGAAGCAAAATAAAGTGAATGTGATGGTTTTGCCTGATACAAACAGGGCTAAAAAAGACCATAAGGTTGCACTAAAGTTAAGGATAACGTACAAGGGTAAACGAAAATATTATAGCACGGGTAATGATGCATCAAAGGAAGAATGGATCATGGTAAATAGTGCTGAAGCAAAGGCCAGGCTGCGCCTTATAAAAAATGCCATTACCGAAATTGAGATCAATGCACAAAAATGTTGTGACACGATTATTCCTTTTTCCTTTAAGCAGTTCGAGTATATTTTCTTTGACCAAAGCATCATCTTCGCAGATCTGAAATCTGCTTATGCCTCTTATATAGCGCAGCTCAAAAAAAACGAACAATATTCATCAGCGGTAGGCTATCAAACAGCAGTCAACAACTTTGAAAAATTTCGGCCTAATCTCAAGCTTGATGATATTACGATTGAGTTCCTGGAAAATTTTGAAAGATGGATGTTGGTAAGAGGCAAGTCTATAACATCCGTTGGAATACATATCCGGACATTAAGGGCAGTACTAAACATTGCAAAAGACAATGGCGTCATCACTCCACAAGCTTATCCTTTTGGAAGAAGAAAGTATGTGATCCCAACAGGTAAAAACACAAAAAGAGCTTTAGACATCTATCAGATTGAACAGATATTTGATTACCCTACAACACCAGGCTCAACCACGGAGAAATCGAAAGATTTTTGGATCTTGAGCTACCTATGCAATGGCATGAACATGGCTGACATTGCCCACCTGAGATGGGCGACCTGCAAGGTGAGATCATCAGTTTTGAAAGGCTGAAAACTAAGCGTTCATTACGCGGCAACCCAGTCAAGATTATCGTCCTCAGGAATAGTGTGATTAATAGCTTAATTGATAAATGGTGCAACAAAAACCTGAGCAACCATAATGCTTTTATCTTCGACAGCATTGATGAAAAAGATGGCGCAGAAGCCGTCCGTAAAAAAGTAAATCAGTTTACGCAAGTCACTAATAAATGGACAAAAGAACTAGGCACAGAGCTTAAATTTAGTCTAAGCCTGACTACTTATGTTGCGAGACATTCTTTTGCTACAATACTATTACAAAGTGGTGCGCCAATTACTTTTGCGAGCCAGAGTTTGGGACATTCAAGTATTCTTACAACACAAAAATATTTTGCTGGATTTGATTTGGCATCACAGGCGAAGTATATGAAGGCGTTGACGCCATTTTTAAGGAAGTAAAAGTTACTATAGACCTTCATGAGCAATATTTAAAAAATCATACAAATTGCTCTGCTCCCAAGTGAATGCTGTGATGCATATTCTTCTGGCTGATTAACTACTTCAAGACTACAAGTTCCAGCTTGCCCGAAGCAAGTATATCTATCAAAAATATTTTTTCTCCACTGCGACCTATCAGTGGTTCCATAATTTAATTATGTAATCAGCCAAAACGACTCAAAAATAGAGGTTTTGGACAAATATATAATCAGCCAAAACTAGCTATAAATAGAGGTTTTGGACAATTATAATAGTTCTGTTTACGTTTAATGCTTATTCAATTACTCGTACCAAGAATTACATTTATCATAAAGAAAAGCAGTGCCTCTTATGATGCAAAAGCAATGCGGTACAAAATACAATCCATATATTAGCTTTTCACTTAGTGTCACGATTAAACTATTCCCACCATTGATAGTTAATGAAGCGCCGGGTGCAACAGTAATTGACCTG
>JAYVUJ010000024.1:0-9986 GCA_043788035.1 Ferruginibacter sp.
TTTTGTAACTATTCAGTCTTAAAAGTAGCCGATCTCCTTTGATACTATGGTTTTGTTTTTTATTTTTTTGCTGTATCGCCTGCATTTGGCACTGTTTTGAAAAATCGTCTTTTTGGGTGCTTTTTTTGTGAATAACATTTCGCTTTTGTGGAATACAATAGGCTTTGGTATTAGGTTGTAGCGTATTGACAGCTCAACTTTGCAGTTCAATATTTTACATTGGATTTACAAATACTCATACAGACATTACTGCAAAAAATAGAACAATTAGAAACAAGGGTAAAAGCCCTTGAAGCAGAAAATGCCCTTTTAAAAAATAAAAAAAACAGCAATAATAGCCATATACCCCCATCGCAAGACCAGCACCGCCCCAGAAAAAAACAAAGTTTACGGCAGCCTACGGATAGAAAAGCAGGTGGGCAACCCGGGCATGAAGGCACCACCCTGGAGTGCTGTAGCAAGGTAGATGAAACAATCAAACACATTCCTGAGCAATGCAGCGGTTGTGGTAGCAATCTTACCAGCCATCCTGAACAATTAGTAAGCACCAGGCAGTTAATAGATATACCCACCATTGTTTTAAAATGTATAGAACACAGGGTATATAAAAAGCAATGCAATTGTGGGCATACAACAGTAAGTGATTTTCCAGAGCATGTAGCAAACCCTGTACAATATGGGCCCAATGTAGAATCGTTGGTAGCTTACCTACACGCAAGACAATACCTGCCTTATGGCAGAACCAAAGAATTTTTAAACGATGTAATGGGCTTGTCCATAAGTACAGGCGGCATCCACAACATACTGCAACGCATGGCAAAAAAAGCATTGCCCATGTACGATACAATAAAACAAAAAGCAGTACAAGCCACTTGCATAGGTGCAGATGAAACGGGAGTAAATATCAATGGTACAAACCATTGGGCATGGACATGGCAGAACGATACCCTTACCTATATTGTATGCGCCGCCAGCAGAGGGTTTAAAACAATACAGGAAGTTTTTGAAAACGGGTTACCCAATGCCACGTTGTTACATGACAGATGGCCTTGTCATTTTCAGATGGATGCAAAAGCACATCAAATATGCACCGCACATTTATTAAGAGACCTTAATTATATCAATGAACTCTATAAAGATAAATGTATATGGGCAACAGGATTTAAAGCACTATTGCAAGATGCCATCCAGCTAAAAAAAGAACTCGCCACCGCAGATTATTACTACCCCAATATAAAACGGGATGCCCTTTTTGAAAAACTACACCAATGGCTGCTGTACCCGATAGACGAACACCACAAGCAATCCAAAAAGCTACAGAAAAAACTCTTGGCTAAGCGGGAGTGTATACTGTATTTTTTACGCCAATCCAATGTAGCTCCTGACAATAATGGCTCAGAAAGGGCAATCAGGAATATCAAGGTAAAGCAAAAAATATCAGCTCAATTTAAAACACTTCAAACAGCTAATCTATTTGCAGTCCTCAGGTCTGTTATTGATACCACTATCAAAAATGAAAATAACGTTTTGAATGCTCTACATCTAATCGCTACTTTTGGAACTGAATAGTTACAATATTTTATCCATTGGCCTAGAGTAGGCTTTTTAAAGCAACTTGCGCCTTGTGCGTATATACCTATAATTTTAATTTAAAAATTATTATTAAATCTTTAATAAACAGGCTTGAATTTTTTGCTTTTCCAGTAACTGATTATTGGTTTAAACGGGCCATATTTATGTTGCTCCCGGGAAAATGTATCTATAAAAGGAGCCTCACTATAATCGATGGCTTTTTCTTCCGGGTGTGGATAATCGAAGTCTTTTGCTCCTGGCCTTTTGTGTTCGTCTTCATTTACAAATGCTGCAATATCAAGTGCTTCTTCATCGGTTAAGAAGGGCTTGTCCCATAGCGCTTTATCGTATGGCATATTTGCTTTGAGCCATTGCGCCTGCTTAATAACGCGATGCATGCTAGAGCCAGGCTGGTAGCTGGTTTGCCCCCATACCGGCGGGTACTTAAAGGTAACATTTAGCGAATCCATCAGCCCGCTTCCGTTAGCTCCGTGGCACCTTACGCAATGCTCATTATATAGCACGGCACCTCTTTCAGGGTTTGCTGCTGTTTCAGGAAATTCTACTTCCAGGTTTTTTGAGCCTTTAAAAGTTTTTGCTTTGGGCGTATAACTATTTATCCATTTTAAATAAGATAAAAGGGCAACCATTTCTTTGCTATCCAATGGTAAAGGGCGGCCATTATGTGGCCGCATTACGCAGTTGTTTATGCGCTCTGCCAGGCTTAGTACTTTACCTTCCCTTGCACGGTATTGAGGGTAATTTTCATGCGCCGACAAAAGATTAAAAGAGTATAGTTTTGTGCCTGCATCCTGATGGCAATTAGTGCAGTTCATTTTGTTACCGAGGTATTTTCCATTAGTGCCATCAGGGCCGATGTAGTAGGCTGTATGTAGCATCAGCTCTCTGCCATAATGCACTGCATCGCCAAACTTATCGTGGGGTATATCTGCTGTATCTACACGTATTGCCTCATCGTGCCTGTCAACTATTACCGTTGTATTTCTTGTATAATCATCGTTGTTGCACGAGATTGCCATTACAAAGATTGTAGCGACCGCAAAAAAATAAATTGTAAAACGGTAAGTTTTTTTCATAATAAATATGTTGATGGCCCGCTTTTATAATTGTAAATAAGGCATTACTTTTCCTCTTTCTAAAAATTCAACCCTGTAGGGTGGTATGGCAGTTTCCAACGTCCATAACAAAACCCCATTTTTATCGGCGAGCACCGTAATATGCTTTTTTGAGCAACAGCACAATATGGTGGAATCCGTTACCATATAGGCGCTGCCCATACGGTCATTATAAACTTCTACAGGCAATTTAAAATGCAGGCTGATTGTAGCGGTATGGCTTGCCTCGTCAAGCTTTACAGCAAATACTTCTGACTGCTTTTTCTGTACTCCATTATCAAAAAACATCAGGCTCCCATATTTGTTAATGTGCACTGCATGCGATTGTGTAAAGTCGCATTCAGCTGGCATAGCAAAGGTTCCGCCTTTACCAAATTTCCATACTATTTTTCCGGTATGTGCATCTACTTTCCATATTTGGCCGTTGTTGTAAAAAGAGATAATGTAGTTGCTGTCATTATCAAAGTTTAAGCTGTTGGCATGCATCCAGTCTTTTTTAGTTTTCAGCAAATCTTTATCCGCCAAAGGGTCCATTACATCAAAAACGCTCCATTGCCAAAGCTTCTTTCCGTTTCTATCCAGTATCAATATGCCATCTCCATTTACTGTATCTCTTTTATTGCCGCCAATAGCCGTAAGGTCCATTACCCTGCTATCAACATACAGCGTTACCAGTTCATTTTTATTCTTTTTTAAAATTTCATGATGGATGGCATATTTTAAGTCGCCCTGATTTTTTTTGATATACAACAACGTATCCCCCAACAAATTAATTTCTAAAATTTCGCTGCCGTAACTTGTCGGCTCGTCATTTTTACCGAGTATAGAAATAATGGTTGTATCGCTTGTAAAGTGGAGCACTTTAAACCCTGTGCCATCTACTGTATGGTACCATTTCAATTGCCCTTTATAATCTGCAAGATATGCAACGCCCGGTGTTTCCCGTTTATTGATCAGCATCAGCCCATCTTTAAAAACGGCTGGCAAAACATTTACGTTGGCACAACTATATTTAAACTGGTCCTGAAGCCAAACGGGCAATGCCCGAGATTTAAATGGATATTTTTTACTGGTAGTTTTTACGCCGCCAACAATGGTAACTACATCAAAAGAATAATTGGTTTGAGGGATTATATTGCAAATTACTAATGAATGCGACAATCCTGTTATTGATGTAGCAGAAACATTTTTTTTTCTATCGCCTAAACTATCTGCCCAATACTCAACATAAGCCTGCGCAGCCCAAGCAGTCTTTACATCTATTTGTACCTTCATCTCATTATGGTTATGCTCACCAATATTTATTTCTGTTATGGCACCACTTTTATTATTGCAGGAAATAAAGCCTGCCATCACTAAATACAAAAAAACTATTGCTGTAGCATATTGAAAGCATCCCCATCCACTAAAAAGAAATAATTTTACAACTGTACTTTTTTTATCTTCTTTTAAAAGAAAAAGGGATGGCTTTAGCTTTACTGTTATCATTTATGTTGGCTATTACAAAGTTCATTATGGTATGTTTCGCCAGCACAAATAATGGTGTGGCTAAAAATTTATTTCATTTAAAATATACGCTAAAACGATAATCAGGAATAGAGCACATAAATGGGCTCTTATTCCTGATCTTAAAAAATTATGCCATGTTTTTATCTATCTGCATTACTTAAATTAGGGTTAAGCTGTGTTTGAGCCAACGGGTATGGGAAATATTTATTTTTAGGCATTACAATATTAGCGGGCTGCCCAATACGGTTAAGGTATGCATTAACAAGCACATCATACTTGCCCATCCTAATAAGATCCGCCCTGCGCTTACCTTCGTAAAAGAATTCCCAGCCACGTTCTTGTAATATGGCATCCCGTAATGTTGTTTGGGTATAGTTACCAAGGGATAGTTGTTTTGCATTTGAACGGGCTTTAACAAGGTTAATAAGGTTGATATCTTCTACTGTTGGACCATTCAATTCATTCATAGCTTCTGCCCTGCTTAACAACACATCCGCATACCGTAAAATATCTACACTATGCCCATCATAATAAGTGGTAGTGCCGGCAGAATCTGCATATTTTTTTGTTGCCACATCCACCATATAACTTAAGCCAGCAGGTGGCAACGCACCAAAAACAGGAGGCTGCATATATGTAAGCCCATCGGTGCCTGTGTACGATGCATAAAAAAGTTTTTTACGGTCATCCGCTTCTTCGTAAGAATTCCAAAAATCCCAGGTAACCGCATAATACTGCCACCTGTTTTGCACTACCTGATGGTTTAATGGGCCAAAGTGATTGAGCAGTTCCGTACCATTTAAATTAGCATCGCTTAATACAGAAAAAATATTTTCGTTGCACCATTTATTGGCTTCTGCAAACAGGCCGCCATAAGATGGATACAGCGAATACACATTAAGGTCCATTACTACTTTTGTTTCATCAATTACTTTTTGCCAATCGTGCCGGCGCAGGTATATTTTTGCCAGCAAGGTGTGTGCTGCGCCTGATGTGGCACGGCCTACATCGTTACTGCTATAAATTGCATTGCCAACATAAGTAGCGGGAAGTGCAGCCGCGGCATCGTTAAGGTCGCTTATAAGCAATGTTTCAATTTTTTCAACAGTTGCAGGTACCGGCTGGCTTTGATAATCTGGGTTGGCTATATCATTTTCCGTTGCCAGTATAACCGGCCCCCATGCATCGGTAAGGTCCATGTAAGCAATGGCACGTAAAAATTTTATTTCAGACAAGAATTGTTTCTTTTCCGCATCGGTAATGCCCTTCATGGGCGATAGGTTATAAATAGCATTATTGGCATTGGCAATGAGCTTATATACCTGCCGCCAGTCTTCAGCAATTAACCCGTTAGAAGAGTTCCAAAGTGCTAGTGAAAGCTGACCAGGGTCACCGCCGTAACTGCAATGCCCAAGGTCGGTAGTTAAGTCTGTAAGCGCAAAATGCCTTACTGTCCAATAATCATAATTATCGCCCACAGATGGACCCTTGAGCCTTGCGTACACTGCATTTACGGCGGCAACGGCATCTGACTTTGTTTGAAAAGCATTTATATTGGTAAGGCTGCTGTATACTTTGGGGTCAAGCGTTTTATTACATGCGAACAGTAAGGCAACAGGCAGCAGCAGGAAAAGTATCTTATAATTTTTCATCTTTACAAAAATTTATTATTGAAATATAATTGAATGACTGATGGTCATCAATTAATGGATAGTTATTTTAAGCCCAAAAACAAATGTGCGGAAAGAAGGGAAAGAATTAAAATCTATACCACCACCAACGTTACTGTCGGAGTGCACATTTACTTCGGGGTCAGTACCGGTATAACTTGTAAATGTTGCCAGGTTTTGGCCGGAGACATACAACCTTAACCCATCGATAAATTTAATTTGCTTTATAAGATAAACTGGCACGTTATACCCTAATGCTAGAGATTTTAACCTTACGAAGGACGCCTTTTCAACAAACCTGGAATTTACATAACTACCGTAAGTACTTAAAAAATAACCTTCTCTTGGTACATCGGTGTTTTCGTTTTTGCCTGCTACAAACCTTTTCAACGCATCGGTACTTGTTGTTGATTCCAGTACCAGCTTATTCATATTATACAAAGAGTAACCAAAAGATCCCTGGAAGAAGACACTTAAGTCGAAGCCTTTGTACTGAAAATCATTACTGATGCCCGCAGTGTAATGAGGGTTGGTATTTCCCAAATACTTTCTATCATCCGGGGTAATAACACCGTTACCATTTAGGTCAGCATATTTTGGGTCGCCTGGTTTCGATAGTGGCTGTGCATCGTATTTTTCTCCCGTTTTTATAACGCCTGTGTAAACATAGCCATAAAGTTCGCCTAGTTCCCTGCCGGGCACCAGCCTTGTAAATTCTCTTCCAGAAACAGTGCCACTTGGGTTTGCGGTATTGGTGCTGATTATTTTTATATTGCCTGCAAGTGCCAAAACTTTTTGTTTATTGTAAGCGATATTGAAAGAAGTGGACCATGTAAAATTTTTAGTTTTATAATTATCCGAGTTAATAGATAATTCTATGCCCTGGTTTTGCACAGTGCCGGCATTGGTTAACTGAGAACTAAAGCCCCA
This sequence comes from Ferruginibacter sp., assembly GCA_043788035.1. GTDB lineage: Bacteria > Bacteroidota > Bacteroidia > Chitinophagales > Chitinophagaceae > Ferruginibacter. Next base: position 6,818 of record JAYVUJ010000024.1, read on the forward strand.
CCATTGCCCAACCGGTACTGCCAATAAAAGGTCGCTTGTTTTTTTGCGGTACAAATCAATCGTTGCATTGATGCGGCCGTTTAAGAAACCCATGTCCAGCCCAATATCAGTTTGTGCGGTAGTTTCCCATTTTAAATTATTGTTAGATAAAGAGGCTGGTTCAATGCCTGCTACAAAACCGCTACCAATGCTGGTTCCGTAACTGGAAAACCTGCTTAAAAAAGCATAGTCGCCAATACGGTCATTACCGGTAACGCCATAACTTACCCTTACTTTTAGGTTAGAAAAAGAATGTAGTTTTTCGATAAAAGGCTCGTTCGTTAGCTTATATGCCAAAGCGCCAGAAGGAAAAAGGCCATATTTATTATTAGGGCCAAACCTTGATGAACCATCATCCCTTAATGTAAAAGTAGCTAATACTTTATCGTTGTAGGTATAATTAAGCCTGCCAAAATACGACTTCAGTTTTGTTTCAATTTTACTGCTGGAAGGTACTGTTGCACCCTGTACAGTAGGGTTGCTACCTGCATACAGGTTGTAATACAGAAATATGTCAGTAGAAAAACCACTGCTGCCTGCTGCCAGCCCTTCAGCAACATCTTTTTGGTTGGACGTACCCACCAGCGCTGTAAATGCATGTACGCCAGTTGTATATTTATAAGTAAGGTATTGCTCTGCCAGCCACCGGAAGGTAGTGCTCATTTGCTCCTGCGCAATACCGCCGTTTGCCGCACCTGCAACTAAAGTACGTGGCGTATATTGCCCAGCTGTAGTTTGGGTATATTCTGAACCAGCATTAAAACGGTAGGTAAGGTTTTTTATGATCTCATAATCTACAAACATATTGCCATTGATGAGCCTGTTGGAAGAAACGTTTGTTGGTTCCAGGATATTTGCCAGCGCATTGTCTTTGCCAAGGTATTTATAGTAAGTGCCATCCGCATTATACACCGGTAAAGTTGGTGGCGCTGTAAGTATGCCAAACAATGGCGCGGTAATATCTGCAGAATATTTTTGCAGGCGGTTATCGGTATTTGCACCATAAAAATTAGCCCCGACTTTTACTTTGTCGCTAAACTTTTTTTCAACGCCCATCCTTACTGAATATCGCTGTAGCTTGGTTGTCTTTAAAACACCATCCTGGCCAATGTAATTGCCGGATAGATAAAATTTTGTGCCTTTGTCATTGCCGCTAAAACTGATTGACCTATTTAAAACATCAGCCTGTTGCGTAGTTTCATTCCACCAGTTAGTATTTGCTACCGGAAACGTAGATGGAAAAACCGGTGACCTTCCATCTTCTGCGGCGGTAGCGTTTTGAATATCCGCGTACTGTTGCCCGGTAAGCAAAGAAGGCTTGTAGCGTACATTCTGGTAACCATTAGATACATCGGCATCTATCTGCATCTTACCAAGTTTGCCTTTTTTTGTTGTAATCAATACAACGCCATTTCCACCACGTGCGCCGTAGATTGCAGTAGCCGAAGCATCTTTCAATATCTGGATATCTTCAATATCGTTAGGGCTTATCAGCTTTCCGTTATCACTTATAAACCCATCTACCACATACAATGGCTCATTAGTAGTATTGATAGAGTTGCCGCCCCGGATAGTTATTGAAATAGCGCCACCGGGAGAAAAATCTGACTGTTGCACCCTTACGCCCGCTGCCCTGCCTTGTATTGCCTGGGCTATGTTAGCAGTAGTTCCGCCAAGGTTCATGCGGTCGCTGCTGATAGAACTAACGGAACCGGTAAGGTCTTTTCTTTTTTGTGTGCCGTATCCAATTACCACCTCATTTAATTGTTGCTGTTGCACTTTTAGCCGGATGTTAATCGTTGCCTGGCCTGGCTCCAGGGCAATCGTCTTTGTTTCATAGCCTACATAGCTTATTATAAGGGTATTTTTTGCGACGTTACTGCTAAGCGTGAAATGCCCTTTTTCATCAGTGGTGGTATTTATCGTTGTTCCCTGTAGGGATACGGTGGCTGCAGACAAAGGCTCGTTAGTTTCCGAAAGTAAAGTACCGGTAATTTTTGTTTGGGCAAAACTGCTGGCGGTTATAAATACCGCTATCAACAAAAAGAAAATTTTGGTGTCTCTCATGTATTTTAATTTAAGTTGTTGCCAAGATAAAAATTATAAATTATAGTGAAAGCGTCGTATGTATTAAAATCATTATGCAAACGATTGTATAAATAGCGCAAACGATTGTGTCATTTTTTATTGAACCGATGATGCTAAATATTTTCTGCAATAAGGAAAACCTTATAAAAATTATTAAGAAAACTAGTGCATATTATAAAATGTGCATCCACTGCTATTATAAATATATAGCCTTTCTTCAAAACACATTGATAAACCATACTGTTAGGAAGTATGGCTTAAGAAAATATTGTACATAATTGATCCAAAAAATTATTCCGCCATTGGAAAGTTATAGGGCATCCATACGGGCACCGACGCCACTTCAGCAGCGGTTTCTTTACTAATGGCAATGCCCCATTTTTCAAAAAATAGAACAATGTCTCTGCCGGTTACCAACGAAAAATATTTACCCCACAAATCACGTTTTTAATGTTCGGTTGCCGCATATTTCCCTTCAGGGTCTTGGATAGCAAGTTCCTGTAATTTGCGAAAAAAAGCTTGTAGCTCTCCCATCCAAAACCTTCCTGTAATTGCCTGAAAAGTATAAGCCCTAAAAAAGAGTTACTGGTCCATTTTAAATAATCAGCGCCGGCATCAAAATATTTTTTCATTTCCTTTTGCGTGTTTTCATTTGATATGCCGCTGTGTGCAATATCACGGGCACCCGTAACTTGTCGAACATGTATAACGAAAATAAATTGCAGCTCACTTCGGTAGTACCATCAAAAACCCAATCAAGTTTTTGTATATTATGGCCTATCTCATGAAAAAATCCCCAGTTGGCGCCACCATTGGTAGGTATCAGCAATGTTGATGGGTCTACAATTATTTCAGTCGATAATAGTGAGTAGAAGGCGAATGGTGTATCATTATAAGATAGCTGCTGTGCATAAATCCACCACCAATATGATCATCCACCACTAGCCTTTGTGGGCGGTAAAATGGCTGCGGTATTTGCGTCAGTTACATTTCACCGCTGGCAGGTACCTGTTGGTTATTTTAATTTGATAGCCACAAACAT